>CANFIV010000155.1 GCA_947446935.1 Sphingomonadaceae bacterium
CGAGCCTCCGCCCACGCCGGTCAGCCCGACGAGGAACCCTACGAGCAGCCCGGCCATGCCGTGCAGCAGATCAAAATGTGCAAACATCTGTGCCCCCTCCCGGTCCCGTGGTCGGGTCCCGCGCGGAAGCACCGGCCTAGGGCCGCAGGACACGCGCCGCAATCCAAGAAACTCTATCAACCGGATTGACGTTGCTTTCGGGCCTGCCGACCTGTGGCGGAACATTTCGGATGAATACGGGTTCTTCTGGCCATGCGGCTGCGCGCTTGGCGCCTCCGTCACGGAGTTTCCCACCATGCGTCGTCTCGACTTTACCGCCCTTTTGGCCGCCACCGCGCTGTGCCTGTCGTTTGCATCACCCGCCGCTGCCGAGGGCAAGGCCGACCGTGCCCGTGCCGCCATCGCCGAAGCGCAGACCAAGATCGACACCGCCGAAGCGCTCGGCACTTCAACCTCGCAGCCTGGCCAGACCGCCGAGGCCAATGCGGCACTGTCGCGCGCCAAGGAAAACCTTGCCGCCGGGCACAAGCCTGAAGCCATCGCCGATGCGATCCATGCTTCGGCGTTGGCCGATACGGCTCTGGGCATGATGCAGAAGAATGCCAAGCAGCACAGCGAGGACATGCAGGCAAAGATGCAGGCCGATGGCATGGCACGGGCCCAAATGAACGTCGATGCCGCGCACCAGCAAACCGACATGGCCAATGACCGCGCCGCGCGCGCGGAAAGCTCCGCCGCCGCTTCGGCCAGCGACGCCGCCTTTGCGCGAAATGCCGCGATGACCGCGCAATCAGCGCAGCCGACGCAAGTGCAGACGACCGTGACCACCGAACAGGCGCCCCCTGCCCCCACCATCGTGCACCGGGTCGTTGTGACGAAGGCCAAGCACATGCGCCGCCGCGCGGTGCATCACCATCACATGATGCGCCACACCACGCGCGGGAAAGTGACCACCACAACGACGGTCACGCATCACGCAATGTAGTTTTGTTGAAAGCCCTCTCCCCTTCAGGGGAGAGGGTTGGGAGAGGAGAGCTTGCACAGCGCCTGCCCCTCTCAACGCCGGCTAGGCACTCCGTGCCAAGCCGGCGTATCTCTCCCCTGAAGAGGAGAGAGCAAACGAATGCTGCGCGCCTCAGCCCTTCTTCAGGTGGCGACGCCCGAGCAGTTCGGCGATCTGCACCGCGTTGAGCGCAGCGCCCTTGCGCAGGTTATCCGAAACGCACCAGAGCGAGAGGCCGCTGTCGACGGTCGGATCTTCACGCACGCGGGATACGAAGGTGGCGTAATCGCCCACGCATTCGATCGGGGTGATGTATCCGGCATCCTCGCGCTTATCGATCAGCATGACCCCGGGCGCCTCGCGCAGGATGTCCTGTGCCTGCTTGGCGGAAATCTCGTTCTCGAACTCGATATTGATCGCTTCGGAATGGCCGACGAAAACCGGCACGCGCACGCAGGTGGCCGAAATCTTGATCTTGGAATCGAGGATCTTCTTGGTCTCGGCGACCATCTTCCACTCTTCCTTAGTCGAACCATCATCGAGGAAATCGTCGATGTGCGGGATCACGTTGAAGGCGATCTGCTTGGTGAACTTGCGCACATCCACCTGATCGCCAACGAAGATCGCCCGGCTCTACTCGAACAGCTCGTCCATGCCTTCCTTGCCCGCGCCCGAGACGGACTGGTACGTCGCGACGACAACGCGCTTGATCTTCGCGGCATCATGCAGGGGCTTGAGCGCCACCACCATCTGCGCGGTCGAGCAGTTGGGGTTGGCGATGATGTTCTTGGCCTTGTACCCGTCAATCGCATCGGGGTTCACTTCGGGCACGATCAGCGGCACGTCGGGGTCCATGCGGAAGAGCGACGAGTTGTCGATCACCACGCAGCCGGCCGCTGCCGCTTTGGGCGCGTAGACCTTGGTCGGGCTTGAGCCGATGGCGAAGAGCGCGATATCCCAGCCGGCGAAGTCGAAGTGCTCGATGTTCTGCACTTTGAGCATCTTGCCGGTCTCGCCGTACTCGACCTCGATGCCGTGCGAACGGCCCGAGGCGAGCGCCGCGATCTCGTCGATCGGGAACTCGCGTTCGGCGAGGATATTGAGCATTTCGCGCCCGACATTGCCGGTCGCGCCTGCGACCACTACCCGGTAACCCATTGCCTTACTCCAAAAACGCCCGCTGGCGGGCGATCAATTAGCCCTCTCCCCTTCAGGGAAGAGGGTTGGGACAGGGGAACTTGCGCCGCTCCTGCCCCTCTCAGCTTCGGCCAGGCGCTTCCTGCCAAGCCTACGAATCTCTCCCTAGAAGGGGAGAGCGCATTTCATTTCCCGCTGCCGACCCCGTTGCGATCGAGAAAGCGGAACATGGTTTCATAGAGATGCTTGCTCACCTTCGGCCCGCTGATTCGGTGTGTGTAGCCGGGATAGAGCATCATCTCGAACGGCACCGCTTCCGCCTGCAGCTTGGCGATGAGTGCGGTGGAGTTTTCAAACACCACGTTGTCATCCGCCATACCATGGACGAGCAGCAGCGGATCGCTGATCTTCGCCGTATCGGCAAGCGCATTGGAGCCCTCGTAGACCTTGGGCTCCTTGCCCGGATCGCCGAGATAGCGCTCGGTGTAGTGCGTATCATACAGCTGCCAGCGCGTGACGGGCGCGACCGCGATGCCCGCGGCCCATTCGCCCGGATGCGCTTCGAGCATCTTGATCGTCATGTAGCCGCCATAGGACCAGCCGAACGTGCTGACGCGCTTCGGATCGACGAAGGGCAGCGACTTTACATAGCGCGCCCCGGCGAGCTGGTCCTCGACCTCGACCGAGCCCATCGCGCGGGCAATCGCGGATTCGAACTTGACCCCGCGGTTGTCGGAACCGCGACCGTCGATCGCGAAATAGATATAGCCTTTGTCGACGATCGCCTGCGCGAGTGCGCCCTGCCAGCCCTTGTTGACGACCTGCGCGTGCGGGCCGCCATAGTGGTAGGAGAACACCGGATACGTCTTGCCCGGCTCCAGCGGCGGGGTGATCATCATCCAGTGCAGCGGCGTGCCATCCTCAGCCTTGATCGTGCCGAACTCGGCCTGGCGGTGGCTGGGGAGATAGGCCGCATAAGGATGCGCGCCCTCGATGCGGTTTTCCTCGATCCAGGCGAGGCGCTTACCGGTGGCGTCGGCCAGATAGGACTGCGGCGGCTGCGCATCGGCGCTGCGCGTGACAACGAGGGTCTGGCCCTTCTTGTCCATCGCGGCGTCGTTGTTGAAGGCCAGATCGGTGAGGCGCTCGATCTTCTCGGGCGCTTTCAGATTGAGCGCGTAGACTTGGCCCGCGAGCACATCATCGCGGGTGCCGGCGAAAGTCACGCGGCCAGCCTTCTCGTCCACGCCGAGCAGATCGGTGACCACCCACGGCCCCTTGGTCAGCTGCGTCCACTGACCTGACTTGAGGTGATAGAGGTGCCGGAAGCCGTCGCGCTCCGAACTCCAGATCAGGCTGCCATCGGCGAGGAAGCGGTAGGCGTCGGAGAGGTTGATCCAGCTGCCCTGCGCGGCGGTCTCGGTGAACAACACAGAGGCTTTGCCGGTTGCAGGATCCACGGCGAGCATATCGAGCTTGGTCTGCGCGCGGTTCTCACGCTGGACATAGAGCGTCTTGCCATCGCGTGCCCAGTCGGCGCGCGCGAGGTAGATGTCCTTGTCCGGACCGAGATCGACTTCAACCTTGGTCTGCCCGTCCGCGCTGATCACCCAGAGTGAGACCACGGCATTGGCGCTGCCGGCGACGGGATAGCGCTGTTCGAACGTCTTGGTGCCTTCGGCGCCGATGGCGGCGCGGGTAACGGTGCCGACCCCGGCCTCGTCAAAGCGCTCGACCGCGAGGCGGCTGTCATCCGGGGCCCACCAGACGCCCTTGAAGCGCGCCATTTCCTCTTGCGCGACGAATTCGGCCTCGGCCCAATGGACAGTGGCAGAGGCTTCCTCGGGCGTCACGGTCTGCGGCAGCGTTGTGCCATCGACCGGGCCGACGAACAGCCGCTGATCGCGCACGAATGCGATGCGCGTGCCCTTGGGGCTGAGCGAGGGATCGAGTTCGCCACCCTTGGTGCCCGCGATCTTGCGCACGGTGCCATCGAGGCCCGCGAGGAACAGATCGCCATCGACCGGCACCAGCACGGCCTTGCTGCCCGGCGCCCATTCATAGCTCACGATGCCCTTGAGATCGCCGATCCGCTGACGCTCGCGCTGCATCTTCTCCGCCTCGGAAAGCGTGCGGCCCGAAGAGAGCTTCAGCGAATCCACCAGCATGCGCCATTCGCCTTGCCCGCTCTTGGCCTTCCGATCGAACCCCCACAGGTCATAGCGCTCCCGGTCATCCGGCCGGTTGCGCAGCACGGTAACGAAGCGGCCATCGGGCGAGAGCTTGACCCCGCGCGGCACCGGGCCGGCAAGGCTGGGGCTGGCGAAGACGCGCTCGAGCGTGAGCGAGCCAGGTTGCGCTGGGTTGGTCTGCGTTGCGGTCACGGGCTTTTCCTTGGGCTCGGCGGCAAGAATGGGAGCTGCAACAAGCATGGTGCTCGCGGCGAGCAGGCAGGTGAGCATTCGCATGGAGACCCTCGTCGTTGGCGCGGAATGGGCGCGAATTGGGGGAGGCGAAAACGGAAAGAGGCGCCCTGGCTTGGTTGCCAGGGCGCCTCTAGAAGCACGCTGCGGTGCCCGTAGGCGATGGGCGTTTCGCCCGTCCCTGGATCAGCTCTCCGCAGTGGTCGTGCGGGTCACCTTGCGCTCGGCAATACGCGCCGATTTGCCGGTGCGGCCACGCAGGTAATAGAGCTTGGCACGACGCACCACACCGCGGCGAACCACGGTAATGCTGTCGATGTTGGGCGAGTAGAGCGGGAACACACGCTCGACGCCTTCGCCGAACGACATCTTGCGCACGGTGAAGTTCGAGCCGAGGCCGCGGTTCGAGCGGGCGATGCACACGCCTTCGTATGCCTGAACGCGGGTGCG
>CANFIV010000156.1 GCA_947446935.1 Sphingomonadaceae bacterium
CGACCGCGTCTATCGCGAGACCGGGATTCGCCTCAACATCATCACTGCCGAGGAGGAAGCGCGGCTGGCGGTTCTGGGTTGCCATATCCTGCTCGAACCGGGCGAGGGCCCGGCCATGATTTTCGATATCGGCGGCGGATCCACCGAGATGGTGCTGGTCGATACGAGCGAGGCGGTGCCGCGCATTCTCGATTGGCAATCGGTGCCATGGGGCGTGGTCTCGCTCACCGAAAGTATCGGCGCGATCGATCTGACGGATGAAGCCCGTGCGGCAGCCTATCGGGACATGCGCGCGCGGATCACCGAAGGCTTTGCCGGCTTTTGCGAACGCGTTGCCCCGGCGCGCGCATCGGCGGCGGCCAGCGCGGGCCTGCGCCTGCTCGGCACCAGCGGCACCGTCACCACGCTCGCCAGCCTCCATCTCGGCCTGCCGCAATATGATCGCAGCGCCGTGGACGGATTGATCGTACCCACCGACTCGATGCGCGAAATCAGCCAGCGGCTGGCACATATTTCCCCGGCCGAGCGCGTGGCCGTGCCCTGTATCGGGCGCGAGCGCGCCGATCTGGTCGTGGCAGGCTGTGCCATTCTCGAATCGATCTTCGATATCTGGCCCGCCGAGAGGCTGGGCATTGCCGACCGCGGCATCCGTGAAGGCATCCTGCGCAGCCTGATGGCCGCCGGCGGCCTTGGCGAGCGTCGCGGCGATGATTTGAAATCCAAAGGAGCAGGCCAGTGAGCCGCAGTGGACGTGATCCGGGCGAGCGGGTCAAAACCGCCAAGGGACGCACCGCCTCGTCCAATCGCTGGCTCGCACGCCAACTCAACGATCCTTACGTCAAGCAGGCCAAGGCCGAAGGCTGGCGCAGCCGCGCCGCGTTCAAGCTGATCGAACTCGACACCCGCTTCACGCTGTTGCGCGGGGTCAAGCGCGTGGTCGATCTGGGCATCGCGCCGGGCGGCTGGGCGCAAGTGGTGCGCAAGCAGGCGCCGGCGGCGTGCGTGGTCGGCATCGATCTCCTGCCGACCGAGCCGATCGAGGGTGTGACCATCTTCGAGATGGATTTCATGGCGGACCAAGCCCCCGATGCGCTCACCGAAGCACTGGGCGGCGCGCCCGATCTGGTGCTGTCAGACATGGCGGCCAACACCGTCGGCCACAAGGCAACCGATCACTTGCGAACGATGGGCCTGGTCGAAACCGCGACCGACTTTGCGATCCAGACGCTGGAAGAAGGCGGCGCGTTTGTCGCCAAGGTCTTCGCCGGGGGCACCGACACGGCGCTGCTGTCGATCCTCAAGCGCAACTTCACCTCGGTGAAGCACGCCAAACCGCCTGCCAGCCGCAAAGATTCGTCCGAGTGGTATGTGATCGCGCAAGGCTTCAAGGGCCGGGCCAAGGCCGAAACAGCGGACTGACAGTTCTCCCCGACATTTCCACAGGCTGGGTTTTGCGCGAATCAGCCCGCACGCCCTAACGGGGGCCGAACCAAATCCATTGGCACGACATCCACCGGAGTATCTGAGAATGGCCGATTCCGCCGACGACCGCCTGCGCCTCCTGATCGAGCGCATCGAACGCCTCGAGGAAGAAAAGAAGGGCATCGCCGACGATATCAAGGACGTCTACTCCGAAGCCAAGTCCACCGGATATGACGCCAAGATCATGCGCCAGATCGTGCGCCTCAGGAAGCTAAAGCCCGATGATCGGCGCGAGATGGAAGCGATTCTCGATACTTACAAGAACGCGCTCGGCCTAGAATAGGACGCCCCGGGGGGATGGACTCGGCTTGAGACTGTAATAAGGTCTCCGCCGTGGCCGTTCCCCTCACCATCCGTCCGGCGCGGGCCGAGGACGCTGCGGCTTGTGCCGCGATCTACCATCCCCATGTCACCGAAAGCTGGGTAAGCTTCGAGCTGGAACCACCCGATGCGGCCGAAATGGCGGCGCGCATCGCCCGCTATGGCGCGAGCCATGCCTGGCTGGTCGCCGAGCGCGGCGGCAAGATCATGGGCTATGCCTATGCCAGCCCGCACCGCGAGCGCGCGGCCTATTCGTCATCCTGCGATGTGGCGATCTATGTCGATGGGGGCTGCGCGCGATCCGGCGTGGGCCGCGCGCTTTACCGTCAGTTGCTCGCGATGCTGAAAGCGCAGGGGCTCCATGCGGCTTTTGCCGGAATCGCCCTGCCCAATCCGGCGAGCATTGCGCTGCACGAGGCTTGCGGCTTTACCCCGCTCGGCGTCTACCGCGAGGTCGGCTGGAAGCTGGGCGGCTGGCGCGATGTAGGGTGGTGGCAGCGGCTGCTTTAGTGGCCCACCAGCGCGAGGCTGATTGCCGCGCCATTGCTCACCGCATGGATCAGCATCGACGCTGGCAGGCCGATCCGCATGCGCGTGTAACTCAGTACCAGGCCGGCCCAGAGTTGCGGCAAGACCATCGGCACCAACGCCCACGAGAAATGCGGATAGTTGGTGAGGTGCGAAAGGCCAAAGATCAGGATCGACAGCGCAAACAGCACCGGAAACGACGCCTCGAACCAGCCCGGCACGCCGCGGCGGCGAAGCCACCACCAGCCGCCCGGCGCGATCAGGCCCATGCCCACGACGCCCAAGGCCGCCGGAATTTCTGCCACGTGATAGTTCACCATGGCCAGCAGCACCCCGGCCACCACCGCGCAGCCGAGCAACCACATCGCGCGCACCCGACCGGTGAGCCAGCCGCGAAACACGATTTCCTCCCCCAGCGGCGCGATCACCACTACCAGCGGCACCAGCCAACCCTTGGAAACGGCTGCGAACGCTTCGGGCGCGGGCAGGCCCATGGTGGTCTGCCACAGCCCCAGCAGCGGTGAAAGCACACCCAGCAGAACAGCGAGATGAAACACCAGCAGCGCCAGCACAGTGCGCCAGGCACCGGGCGCGCCGAGGCCGCTCGGCTCGGTCAGCCGGGGGCGCGCGCAATAAGCGGCAAAATCGCGGAGCAAAGCAGTCATGCTCCGCTTGTGACCCGGCGCAGGTTAAGACCGCGTTTGCCCGGCACGCGCACAGGCAATTGCCGCGCGGGCGCGTCTCGGCTAGTGGGGCCCTCGAAATCCATCCGAAAGCCGCAAGCAGCAGACCATGGCAGGCCATTCCAAATTCAAGAACATCATGCACCGCAAGGGCGCGCAGGACAAAAAGCGCTCGGCGCAGTTCTCCAAGCTCTCGCGCGAAATCACCGTCGCGGCCAAGATGGGCATGCCCGATCCGGACATGAACCCGCGCCTGCGCGCCGCGATCAACGCCGCCAAGGCGCAGTCGATGCCCAAGGACAATATCCAGCGCGCGGTCGACAAGGCGAGCAAGGGCGACGGGGATAACTACGAGGAAGTGCGCTACGAGGGCTATGGCCCCGGCGGCGTCGCGCTGATCGTCGAGGCCCTGACCGACAACCGCAACCGCACGGCCACCAATGTGCGCACTGCCTTCGCCAAGAATGGCGGCAATCTGGGCGCCAGCGGCGCGGTCAGCCACGGGTTCGAACGCCTCGGCCTGATCGAATACCCCGGCAAGGCGGGCGACGAGGACACCGTTCTCGAAGCCGCGATCGAAGCCGGCGCCGATGATGTCGAGAGCGATATGGGCGATGGCGACGAAAACCCCGGCAGCCACCAGATCTGGGTTGCGATCGAAGCGCTCCACCCCGTCGCGCGCGAACTGGAAAAGACACTGGGCGAGGCCGAGGGCGTCAAGCTGGCATGGAAGCCCGGCCTCAAGACCACGGTCGATGCCGAAACCGCCGCCACGCTGCTCAAGCTGATCGACGTGCTCGACGATGACGACGACGTCCAGACGGTCTGGGGCAACTACGAGATTCCCGACGACGTTATGGAGAAGCTGGGCTGATGCCCATGAGCGCATGATACCGCTGGCCATCAAAGCGCTGCTGTCGGGGCTTCTGATCGCGCTGATTTCGGAGATCGGGCGCAAGCTGCCCACGGTCGGCGCGCTGGTCGCCTCGCTCCCGCTGGTCTCGGTGCTGGGCATGATCCTGCTCTGGCGCGCGCGGCCCGATGCCGAGAACATGGCGATCCATGCCGAGGCGACCTTCTGGTATGTGCTGCCTTCGCTGCCGATGTTTCTGGTGATCCCGGCCCTGCTGCGCAGCGGCGTGTCGTTCTGGATCGCGCTGGTGGCGGGCTGCGTGCTGACCGTGGCGCTCTACCTGGCCATGATGCAAATCGGCCCGCGTTTTGGATTAAAACTCTGACGTGATCATTATCGGCATCGATCCCGGCCTCACCTGCACCGGTTGGGGCGTGGTGGCCAAGGCAGGCAGCCGGCTCAGCCACGTGGCCAATGGCCAGATTCGCACCAATGCGAAAACCAGCATGGCTGAGCGGCTGGTCGAACTCGATGCCGGGCTGGCGGCCGTGATTGCCGAATATCGGCCCGACGCCGGTGCGGTCGAGGAAGTGTTCTCCAACAAGAATCCGCAATCGACGCTCAAGCTGGGGCAGGCGCGCGGGGTCGCCATGCTGGCCGTCGCGCGCGCCGGACTTCCGGTGGCGGAATATTCGACCAAAGTGGTCAAGAAGGCGCTGGTTGGAACCGGCGGCGCAGAGAAGCTGCAGGTTCAGGCGATGCTCAAGGTCTTGCTGCCCGGCGTCGTGCTCGCGGGTGAAGACGCCGCCGACGCGCTGGCCGTGGCGATTACACACGGCAACATGCTGGGCAGCCACCGTTGACGGCGTTCTAGGAAAAGACGTCCATATCGTCGTCGGTGAAATCGCCTCGCGTAGCGAGCGCGCGTAGTCCGCGAATCCCGTTGACCAGATAGATCATCACCACCCCCGAGATGATCATCCCGCCGATGGACAGAGTCACCAGCTTCAGCAGCATCTCGAGGCACAGCAGGACAGCCGTTACGCTCGCCCACACCAGCCCCTTGCCTGCGCGCATTCGAAATCCCGCCACAAGTCCGATCGCCGCCTCGAGCCCCCCGCCAATCATAG
>CANFIV010000157.1 GCA_947446935.1 Sphingomonadaceae bacterium
CGCTTGCCCGTGAGGTAGGTCGAATCGACCGAGCGGCTCCACCACGGCATGCGCGAGGTGGGATCATCGAGCGCGAGCGCCGCGTCCACGCCGGCCAGCGCTGCAACTTCGGTGATGAACGCGCGCGTCGCGCCGACGCCGATCGGCACCGTGCGGATCGCGGGCTGGGCGAACGTCTTGTCGAGCCAGCGCGCGGCCTCGTCCCCGATCTCGGGATAGAGCACGATGTTGAAATCGGCCGCGCCGATCGTCTTGATATCACTGGGCGAAGCGCCAAGCGGCGCAACCAGATGCACGTCGATGCCAAGCAGATCGAGAATGCGGCGCACTTCGCGCACATCGTCGCGGTGGCGGAAGCCCAGCGCGGCAGGGCCTAGCAGATTGACACGCGGGCGGCGGCCTTCGCGCGGGGCGGGGCGCACCGTGGTATCGGCGATGTGGCGGACGATCTGGTAGAAGGTCTCCGACGCACCCCAGTTTTCCTTGCGCTGATAGCTCGGCAATTCGAGCGGGATCACCGGGCAGGGCAGGCCCATGTTTTCGGCAAGGCCTGCCGGGTCGTCCTGGATCAACTCTGCCGTGCATGATGCGCCGACCAGCAGCGCCTCGGGCTGGAACCGGTCCACCGCATCGCGCGCAGCGTTCTGGAACAGGCTCGCGGTATCCTTGCCCAGATCGCGGGCCTGGAAAGTGGTGTAGGTGACCGGCGGGCGCGCGCTGCGGCGCTCGATCATTGTGAACAGCAGGTCGGCGTAAGTATCGCCTTGCGGTGCATGAAGCAGATAATGCACGCCGCGCATCGCTGTCGCGACCCGCATGGCGCCGACATGCGGCGGTCCTTCGTAGGTCCAGACGGCGAGCTGCATGGGCCTAGATCCTCAGCACGTCGCGGCGGCGCAGGGGCCGGGCGAACAGTTCGGCGAGGTCTCCCGCCTGATCGAAGCCGTGAACCGGCGAGAACACCAGTTCGATCGACCACTTGGTGGAAAGACCCTCGGCCTCGAGCGGGTTGGCCAGGCCAAGCCCGCAAACGGTGAGGTCGGGCCTGTCTGCGCGGACCCGGTCAAGCTGCCGCTCGACATCCTGCCCTTCGCTGATCCGCGTTTCCGCAGGCAGCGCGGCCAGATCGTGCGCGAGATGGGCGCGGTGAAGATAGGGCGTGCCGACTTCGACCGGGATCATGCCGAGTTCGTTTGCGAGAAACCGCGCAAGCGGGATTTCCAGCTGCGAGTCGGGCAAGAAGGTGATGCGCTTGCCTTCGAGCGCCGGGCGGTAGCGCTCCAGCGCGCGTTTGGCGCGTTCGCGGCCCGGGGCAATCACGCGGTTGATGTGCATCTCGTCGATGCCAAAGGCGGCTGCAGCGGCGGTGAGCCAGCCCGCAGTGCCTTCTGCGCCGAACGGGAAGGGGGCATCGATTCGTTGCGCACCCCGGTCCTCAAGCGCGCGCCCGGTCTCGCCCAGAAATGGCTGCGCCAGAAGATAGCGCGTGTTCGGCCCAACAGCGGGCAGGGCCCCGGCACGGCGCGAGGGCAGCACACCGACGCGTTCTATCCCGAGCTCGGCGAAGAGGCGCAGGAACTGATCTTCTACGATATCGGGAAGCGCGCCGACCAGCACCAGTGTGGGGGCCGCATCAGCCGCTTCCACAGGCATTTCGGGAACCAGCGCGGTGAGGCAGGCATCTTCACCCTCGGTGAAGGTGGTCTCGATCCCGCTGCCTGAATAGGCGAGGATGCGAACGCCTTCGCCCGTTTCGCTGCGCACGTGCTTGGCACCGAGGCGCTGCGCGGCGTTGCCGAGATCGAGCTTGATCACTTCGGACGGGCAGGAGCCGACAAGGAACAGCGTGCGGATTTCCGGACGGCGCGCGAGCAGCCGGTCGACCACCCGGTCAAGCTCGGCGTGGCAATCGGCGAGGCCTGCGAGGTCGCGTTCCTCGATGATTGCGGTGGCAAAACGCGGCTCGGCAAAGATCATCACACCTGCCGCCGATTGCAGCAGATGGGCGCAAGTGCGTGAACCGACGACAAGGAAGAACGCGTCCTGCATCTTGCGGTGCAACCAGACAATGCCGGTGAGGCCGCAGAAGACTTCGCGCTGGCCACGCTCACGCAGTACGGCCAACGGAGCAGACGAGAGCGGTGCGGCGGGTTGCGCTGCAGCAAGGGCCTGTGCGGGGCTCATGCGGCAACTCCGGCGAGGCTCTGGGCCTGCATGGCGTCGGCCTTGGCCTGAAGCCGTGCCGCGCGCAGTTTGAGGAGGAACTGGGTGGCGTTGACCACGTAAGTGACATAGCCCGCGAGGGCGACCAGCATGCGCGCCTCAACCGTCCCGATCTTGCCCAAGAGCATGACCATATACGTCGTGTGCAGTGCGATCACGAGCATGGACACCACGTCTTCCCAGAAGAACGCGGGGGCGAAGAGCCACTTCCCGAAGACCACCTTTTCCCAGATCGAGCCGGTAACCATGATGGTGTAAAGCGTGAGGGTTTTGGCGATCACCGAAACGTCTGCGGCGAAGGTTCCCTGCCCGGTCTGAAGGCACCGAAGCACCAGCACGATACTGACCAGAAATACCAGAAACTGGAACGGCGCGAGCAGTCCCTGAACAAGCGTCCAAGGGGTTTCATCGCGGCGGCGCTGTTCTTCAGGGGTATAGAGCGGGGGAGTGGTTCGGGCCGGTTTTCGCGCGCTTTGGCGGTGGACCAAACCAGGTCCCATTCCGCGCAGTGCTGGCGATCCACCTTCCGTCATTCCACGGTTCCCATCCTCTTTATGAGGCGAGCTTACGACTCGATTCAACGGACTGTCAATAAAATTGGACGACAAATAAAATTGACACCGAGGGGGTTTGCCAAGCTTCCGAATTGGGTTTACGAATACCTCAGGGGAAGAGTCGGAGCGTCATTAACCACTCACTTCTAGCGGTTATCACACCGCGACAGACGGGAGAGTCTGGGATGGACTTGGCGTTTGGTACGAGTGGGCCGGGGCCCCGCACAGCGGAGCCGGCTTCGACGCAGGAAGAGCGCCGAGGTAATTCAACAAGTGGTCGCGGACAGGGTAGCGTCCAGTCTGCCGGCGGTCAGGCTCTTGCGCCGCGTCGGCATCGCGCGAGGCCGCGTTCTAACGCCGCCATCAGCACCCTGATCGAGGGTGAGATCATCCCCCAGTTGCTGGTGGCGCATCGCTTGCGTCCTGAACGCGCGGTAACCCCGGGTGGTGTCCTTATCACTCCGCACGATCTTGAAAGCTTCGCGCCGCTGCCGCTTGTGCTGCAGGCCGACGAATTGCTCATCCATGTGGAAGGGTATCTATCGCGCGGTGTCGCAGTGGACTCGATCCTCGTCGATCTGCTCGCGCCGACGGCACGCCGGCTTGGCGATCTGTGGGAAGAGGACGCATGCGATTTCCTCGATGTCACGATCGGCCTTTGGCGCCTCCAGGAAGTGATGCGCGAGATCGCGTGGGGCAGTCCGGTCATCACCGGGCCGATCACCGCCCCGCACCGGGCCCTGTTCTCGCCGATGCCAGGTGAGCAGCACAGCTTTGGCGCCACCATGGTCCACGAAGTCTTTGTTCGCGCTGCTTGGGATAGTGAAGTGCTGGTCGCCCCGGAAATGCGTCAGCTCATCGCCAAAGTTGCGAACAGGCCCTACGATCTCGTCGGCTTGACCCTATCCTGCGATGTCTCTACCGAAACTGTTGCAAAGCTTATCAAGGCGATCCGAAGCGTGTCCATGTCGCAAGATGTCAAAATTCTGGTTGGTGGACACGCAGTCAATGCCAATCCGGCACTGGCGAGTGAGACTGGGGCCGATGGTTCGGCGTTTGATGCGCCCGGAGCGCTTGCTCTCGCCAACCGCTTGGTCGGCGCGATCGGCCACCGGATCGTGAACGCCGGCTAGGGCCGGGCACGGACGTGATCGAACCAGAGCGAACTATCGCGGACAAGACGCCATTTACGCGAACCGAAGCCGCGTTTGGAGCCCTTGACGCTGCGGATACCGTCCGCCTCCTGCTGGCCGCCGGTGATATCACACTTTCGCTCGATCTGGATGGCCGCATTCTCGATGTTGCGGCCAATCGTGAGGATTTTCCCGGCTGTGAGAGCTGGATCGGTCAACCGTTTGAAACCACTGTCACAGTAGAAAGTCGCAGCAAGATCAAGGATATGCTGGCGCTTGATGCCGGCGATTCCGGCAAGCGGTGGCGGCAGGTCAATCACACCAGTGTCGGCGGCGACATTCCGGTCCGCTATCTGGTCATCAGCCTGTCAGGCGGCAAGCGCCTGATCGCCGTGGGGCGCGACATGCGCCATGCAGTTGTGCTGCAGCAGCGGCTGCTCCAGGCCCAGCAATCGCTCGAGCGCGATTACATGCGCCTGCGCCAGATCGAAACGCGCTATCGCCTGCTGTTCGATCTTTCCTCGGAACCCGTCCTGCTTGTCGAGGCTGACAGCCAGCGCATTCAGGAAGCCAATCCCGCTGCGCACACATTGCTGGAGGCGCGGCCGGGCAGTCTGGTCGGCACCAAGCTCACCGGCTTGGTGGCGCGCGGCTCACGCGATGCGCTCATTGCCTATCTGGGAGCGGTGCTCACCACGTCGGAAGTCTCGCCGCTCACGGTCGAACTGGATCGCGCGCGGCAGCAGCTTTCACTTTCGGCGACGGGCTTCCGCCAGCTTGGTGGGCGCTATCTGCTCGTCCGCCTTGCCTCGGCCAATGCCCGCACGCCCGAAGGCGCGGCAACTCTGCTCGATATTGTCGAGAGAATGCCAGATGCCTTTGTCGTTGCGGATTCCCGGATGCGCATCATCGCGGCCAATATCGCGTTTCTCGAACTCGCCCGGGCCGCCTCGCTTGATCAAATTCGCGGCCGGAATTTGGGCGAATATGTCGGTCGCCCAGGGATTGATCTCGATCTCATCGAAGGCCAGCTGA
>CANFIV010000158.1 GCA_947446935.1 Sphingomonadaceae bacterium
GGTGCAGGTCGATCCGCGCCTGCCGGTGATCCCGGTGCGCGCGCTGAAGAACAAGGGCACCGAAGAATTCACCGCAAAGCAGCTCGAAGTCGCCAAGCTGCTCGATAGCGGCGCGATTGAAATGGGCGAGGCGCAGCTGCAGATCGAGCACTTCTGGGCAGGTGCGCTCCGCCGTGCGGTGATCGACGGCGATGTCGAGCGCGGCTCGGTCATGGCCGGGCAGTCGGTCGGCATGGTCAGCAAGGAAGAGCCGGTCGCGGTGATCATGGACGAGCTGATGCGCGAGTGCGAGGCCGCGCTCACCCGGTCCTGATCACCTGCAAACGGAGCCGAACCCCATGCCGCAGCTCACGCCGAACCGGGCTTCGATCGGCTTTGTATTCGCGATCGTGTTGATCGATATGCTGGGCTTCGGCATTGCGCTGCCGGTGCTGCCGGGCCTGATCATGAGCCTCGCGCATGTGCCGATTTCGGTGGCGGCAGAATATGCCGGCTGGCTTGGCGCGGGCTATGCGGTGATGCAATTCGTTTTCGCGCCGGTGATCGGCAACCTTTCGGACCGGTTCGGCAGGCGGCCTGTGCTGCTCGCCGCCATTCTGGCGATGGCGCTCGACTACTGGCTGCAAGCCATGGCTCCGGCCTTCTGGTGGCTGATCATCGGCCGATTGGTCGCGGGGGCGACGGGCGCGAGTTTTTCGGCGGCCTACGCCTATGTCGCCGATGTCACGCCGCCGGAAAAGCGTGCGGCGAGCTTTGGCCTGATGGGCATGGCGTTCGGTATCGGCTTCGTGGTCGGGCCTGCGCTGGGCGGGGTGCTCGGTTCGATCGACCAGCGTCTGCCGTTCAAGGCGGCCGCCGTCTTGGCGCTCGCCAATTTCCTGTTCGGGCTCGTGTTCCTGAAAGAGTCACTCCCGCCTGAAAGTCGCCGCCCGTTTGACTGGCGCCGCGCCAATGCGCTGGCCTCGCTGCGCGCGCTGCGCAAGCAGAGCACTACGGTGCTGTGGTTCGTCGCGGCGCTGGCGGTGTGGCAGCTGGCTTATATCGTCTACCCTTCGACCTGGGCCTATTTCGCGATTGCGGCCTATGGCTTTTCAACGCGTCAGGTCGGGCTGGCACTGGCCATGGTCGGCGTGACCAGCGCGCTGGTGCAGGGCTTCGGGCTGCGCATGATCGTGCCGAAGCTGGGCGAGCGGCGCACGGTGTTTCTCGGCGTGGCGGGGCTGGGGACAGCGGCAGTGCTCTATACGCTCGCCTCCTCGACATGGGAGGTCTACCTCGCGATCGCGATCGGCGCGCTTTCAGGCATGGTGCAGCCTTCGATTTCGGCGATGAACAGCAAGGCTGTCGATGCACGCAGCCAAGGCGAATTGCAGGGGGC
This sequence comes from Sphingomonadaceae bacterium, assembly GCA_947446935.1. GTDB lineage: Bacteria > Pseudomonadota > Alphaproteobacteria > Sphingomonadales > Sphingomonadaceae > Novosphingobium. The sequence goes on from CANFIV010000158.1 coordinate 1,379, forward strand.
GACCCAGTCGATCAATTCGATTGCCGCGATTATCGGGCCGCCGCTCTATACGCAGACCCTGGCGCGGTTCAGCGGACCGAACGCGATATTTCACCTGCCGGGGATGACCATGCTGCTCTCGGCGGCGATTTCCGTTGGGGCGATGCTGCTGTTTCTGAAGGGCGCGAGCCTGCTTCAGAAGACCGTTCAGCCTTCCAGCTCGACGTCCCAGTAAAGCCAGTCGCGCCAGCTATCGTGGAGGTGGCCCGGCGGGAACAGCCGGCCCTTCTCCTGCAATTGCCACGAGGTCGGCCGGATCGGCTGCTGGATCAGGTGCATCTGCGCCTGTGCGGGGGTGCGTCCACCTTTGCGCATGTTGCAAGGCGCACAGGCCGCCGCGACATTCTCCCACGTGGTGCGCCCGCCGAGGCGGCGCGGGACTACGTGATCGAAGGTCAACTGATCGGGGCTGCCGCAATACTGGCACTGGAACCTGTCCCGCAAAAACAGATTGAAACGCGTGAAGGCGGGAAACTCGCTCGGCTTGACGAACTGGCGCAGCGCGATGACCGAGGGGATCTTCATGTCGAGCGAGGCGCTGTGAACCTCGCGGTCGTAGGTCGCGACGATGTCGACGCGCTCCAGAAACACGGCCTTGATCGCGGTCTGCCATGGCCAGAGGCTGAGCGGATAATAGCTGAGCGGGGTGTAATCCGCGTTGAGCACGAGCGCCGGGCAATTGGACAGATGGCGATCATGGCCAAGGACTGCGGTATCACCGCTATGGGGCCTGGCCTGAGCCGCCCGTTCTATCAGCGCCTTGTGAAGCATGCTCCGGTACGGCCCTTTCGCGTCACTGCGCCCCATCTCCCGTGCGGGGAGGCAAGGCTCCTGCGGGGAGCGTTTTGCGGGACCTGCATGACCACTTCGTGACGCATGCCGCAAGTGAACACGAGGGCGAGTTGCCCGTCAAGGGGGCTTTCGCCGCGCTGTCCACAGGGCAATTTCCCGGTGCGGACCACGGGAGATTCAGAACAATTACAACATGGTGGCTACTTGGTGTAAGTCTTGACCAGCTCGTAGAGATAGGCCCGGCCGGTCATGAGCGACTTGACTTCCATCCGCTCGTTGAGGCCGTGAATGTGGTTGGCGTCCGGGTTTTGCCACAAGCCCGGGACTCCGTAAGTCGGGATACCGGCCGCCGCCAGGAACACGCCGTCGGTCGCGCCGGTCGACATCGTCGGCACCACCGGAACGCCGGGGAAATACTTCGCTGCGAGCTTTTCCATCGGCCCGACAATCGCCGGGTCCAGCGGCGGGGTCTTGGCCAGCGGGCGACGCGGCGGGACCGGGGTGATCGTGACACCTGGATCGGCGACGACTTTTTCCAGCTGCGCCTGCACTTCTTCCACCGGATGGCCGGGGAGGATGCGGCAGTTGACGTTCGCCCCGGCGCGCTGCGGCAGCGCGTTGTTGGCGTGGCCACCATCGAGCAATGTGGCGACGCAGGTGGTGCGCAGCATCGAATGATAGGTGCGATCGGTATTGAGCAATGCCTCGGCTGCCGTATCCGCCGGGTTGGCGGCGATCGCGACCATGGCCTTGCCCATCGCATCGCTGCGCCCCGCGCCTGTCTTGGCGAAGAACGTGCGCGTCGTGTCCGACAGCTCGAGCGGGAAGTCGAAATCGTGCAGCTTCACCAGCGCTGCGGCGAGCTGATAGATCGCGTTGTCGGGAACCGGCTTCGAGCTGTGTCCGCCGGGATTGCGCGTTTCGAGGCGGAAGTTCTGCACGCCCTTTTCACCGACCTGGATCGTTTGCACGACGAGCTTGCCACCTTCGGACAAGCCCTTGCCGTCGGTCGTGCCTTCGCCGCCTTCATTGAGTGCGAAGGCGGCATCGATCAGATCGCGCTTGTTCTCGCTGAGGTATTGCGCGCCGTTGAATGCATATGTCGTCTCCTCGCCGCAGGTCAGCGCCAGCTTGAGCGTGCGCTTGGGCTTGAAGCCCTCCTGCTTGAGGCGGACCATGGCATCGACCCAGATCGCGGCCATCGCCTTGTCGTCGGTCGTGCCGCGCGCGTAGAAATATCCGCCTTCCTCGATCAGCGTGAAGGGATCGCGCACCCAGTCCTCGCGTTTGGCTTCCACCACATCGACATGCGCCAGCAGCAGGATCGGCTTCTCGGTCTTCGATGTTCCGGGCAGCACGGCGACGAGGCCGCCTTCCTTGGGCTTTTCCGGTGTGGCGAACAGGGTCAACTGGTCGTCGGCGAACCCGGCTGCCTTGAGCCGCGCAGCCATGCGCTCTGCCGCGAGCGTGCAGCTGCCGGAAGAGAGTGTGGTGTTGGTCTCGACCAGCTCCTTGTACGTGCTGCGGAACGCCGCCTCGCCTCCAAATGGGCCGGCAGAGGGATCGGCGGCAGGTGCCGGCGCAGCCAGCGCGGAAGTGGAGAGCAGAGCGGTGCAGATCGTTCCGGTGAGCAGCGTGCGCATGGGATCAAAAGTCCTTTGGCGATGTCTTTGTACGGATGCCTCTGGGGCCATTTTGAGCATGATTGCGCGCGCTGGGCTAGTGCCACTGCGGCGCTACCCGGAATTGGGGTGCTGCCTGTGCAAAACAGGCTGGTTTCGCTTGGGAAATGGCGCTTGGTTGCCTATGCCGGAAGGATGGCCAGCACGAACGAAAATATCCCCAACGCCAACGAGTATGGCGCCGATTCCATCAAGGTCCTGCGCGGGCTCGATGCGGTGCGCAAGCGCCCAGGCATGTATATCGGCGATACCGACGATGGCTCGGGTCTGCACCACATGGTGTTCGAGGTTTCCGACAACGCGATCGACGAGGCGTTGGCCGGACATTGTGATCTCGTGCTGATCGAATTGAACCCCGACGGCTCGGTCTCGGTGGAAGACAACGGCCGCGGCATTCCCACCGGCATCCACGCCGAGGAAGGCGTTTCGGCCGCTGAAGTGATCATGACCCAGCTGCATGCGGGCGGGAAGTTCGAGAACACCAGCGACGACAACGCCTACAAGGTTTCGGGCGGTTTGCACGGCGTCGGCGTCTCGGTGGTCAATGCGCTTTCCGAATGGCTGGAGCTGACGATCTGGCGCGACGGCGAGGAGCACTGGATGCGCTTCGAGCATGGCGATGCGGTCGGCCCGCTCAAGGTGACCGGCCCTGCCCCGGCCGACGGCAAGGGCGGGGTCAAGAAGGGCACGCGCGTGACCTTCTCGGCCAGCCACGACACCTTCAAGAACGTGCTCGAGTTCGATTTCGACAAGCTGCAACACCGCTACCGCGAATTGGCGTTCCTCAATTCCGGCGTGCGCATCCTGCTGCGCGACAAGCGGCATGAGGAAGTGGCCGAGCACGATCTCTATTACGTCGGCGGCATCGGCGCGTTCGTGCAGTATCTTGACCGGAACAAAGTGCCCCTGATGCCCGAGCCGATCGCCATTTCCGCCAGCCGCGACGGCGTGGGCATCGATGTCGCGCTCGAATGGAACGACAGCTACTACGAAAACGTCCTCGCCTTCACCAACAACATCCCCCAGCGCGAC
>CANFIV010000159.1 GCA_947446935.1 Sphingomonadaceae bacterium
CGAGGCGGGCGATATCAAGGAAGGCCTGCGTGCCGCGCACCAGATCGGTGACGATACGCTGATGGCCTCGGCCGGGCGGACTCCGGTAGAATCGGCATTCACCCATGGCAGTTCGGCGCAGCGCATGGCTTGGCTGCGCAAAGGGCTGGAGACAGGCAACGAAGATGATTGCGATACCTTTGGCCAATCCGGCACCTGAAGGAACGGAAAGTCGCTGGCAGGGTTAAGGAGGCAAAACGGGGACTTCACATGACAAACTGCCGCCTTGCCTTGGCGCTCCTTCTTTGCGCCGCCGCACCTGCCGCTTACGGCCAAACGGTCGTTGCGCCACCAAACGTCAAGGCGGTCGATGTGGTTGCGACACCGCTGAACGACCTCAATATACGGAGGGATGAAATCCCGCCGATCCTGATCGCGGCGCGCGAGCGACCCTATGACTTGACGGGTCTGCGCGCTTGCCGCGCGATCCAGAACGAAGTCGGACAGCTCAACGCCGCGCTGGGCGATGATATCGACGTGGCTGCCGAAAAAACCCGCGGTGAAAAGCGCGGCAACACGTTGGGCAGCGTGGCCAAGTCCGTGATCAACAGCTTCATACCGTTTGGTGGCGTAATCCGCGAGGTTTCGGGCGCAGCCGCAAACGAGCGGCAATGGCAGGTCGCACTTTACGCAGGTGCCAGCCGCCGCGCGTTCCTCAAGGGCTATGGCCAGGCGCGCGGGTGCCCTTATCCTGCACGTGCGGCCACAGCAGCCGACGTGGCGCGTGTCCGCGAAATGGCTGCGGCCGGTCCCGAGGCTGTCCAGCCTGCGCCGACCAAACCCAAGATCGGCCATGCCGCTGCCCGCAAGCGCGGCAAGGCGCACCAACACAAGCACTAAACCAGCGGCGGCGCGTCGCTGCTAATCGGCCTGTTGCGCAAAAGCCCGTTCGACATCGCGTTGCGCCTTGTCGAGCGCTGAGAGCGCCTGATGGCGGGGCCCTGCGGGCATATCCTTTTCGCGCAGGATTTCCTCGCGCGCCTCCGCAATCTCCTTCCGAGCATCCGCAAGGCTTTCGCGCGCTTCGGCCTTGCCCTCGGCAACTTCGCGCTGGATGGCCGCGCCATCTACCAGCGGAGGCTCGGGCAGCACTGGCGGTTCTGGCGGCGTCGCCGCGGCGCAATCGCCAGTGCATCACAGCGTGAGCCTTCCCGCGCCGCTGTCCGTCAATGTTCTGCCAACCCCAGACAGCGGGCCGACGAACGACAGATTACCGGCAGTTCAGGGCTTGGGTTCGACGATCAGGTAAACGCCCGTGGTTGTGCCCACATTGCGCACTTCGTGCCAAGCGATCCCGTCGCTCCACCAAGTGTCACCGGGCTTGAGCTCACGCACCACGGTGCCGCTGGCCGTAGTGATCGACATCGTCGAACCGCTCAGGATGTAACCCCAATGGGGCACATGCCGGTGCCGATCATGCCCGCCGCCGGGCGGGAACGTGCAACGGAGGGTACGCAGGCGTGCGTTTTCCTTAAGCAGTTCGCAGACCGGATGGCCCTGCCAACCTGCCTGCAACGGATCAGGCAAAACAGCTGCCTCGTCAGGCGTAGTCGCAGCACCGGCAGGGCCTGTGAGCGCGAGAAGCGCCGCCGCAAGCCCTGCCCGAAGCAGCGCAGGCACGGTCAGTACACGCGCTTCTTCGGCTTGATGTAGTCCACATCGTCGGTCAGCGTATACTCGTGCACCGGGCGATAATCGATCTTGACCGCGCCGCCCTTGCCGCCCCAGCCATCAAACCAGCTGGCGGTGTGCTTCATCCACTCTGCGTCGTTGCGATCGGGGAAATCCTCGTGCGCGTGGGCGCCGCGGCTTTCCTTGCGGTTCGAGGCAGAATGCATCGTAACCGCAGCCTGCGAGATCAGATTGTCGAGCTCGAGCGTTTCGATGAGGTCCGAGTTCCAGATCAGCGAACGGTCGGAAACCTTGATGTCATTCATCCGCTCATAGGTCGCTGCAAGCTTGACCTTGCCTTCGTCCATCAGCTCGTCGGTGCGGAACACTGCCGCGTGGGCCGACATCGTGCGCTGCATTTCGGTGCGCACGGCCGCCGTGGGCGAGCCGCCGTTGGCGTGGCGGAACGTATCGAGCCGGGTGAGCGCGAGTTCCGCACTGTCCTTGGGCAAGGCCTTGTGCGACGAACCCGGCTTGATGATCTCTTTGAGACGCAGGCCCGTGGCGCGGCCGAACACGACAAGATCGATCAGCGAGTTCGAGCCCAGACGGTTGGCACCGTGGACCGAAACGCATGCCGCCTCGCCCACCGCGAAGAGGCCGGGGATGATCGTTTCCGGATTGCCATCCGCGCCGATCGTCACGACTTCGCCGTGATAATTGCACGGAATTCCGCCCATGTTGTAGTGAACGGTCGGCACAACCGGCAACGGCTGGCGTGTAAGGTCGACGCCTGCAAAGATCTTGCCGCTCTCGGTGATGCCTGGCAGGCGCTCGGCCAGAACCCCGGCATCGATATGATCGAGGTGCAGGTAGATGTGGTCCTTATGGGGACCCACACCCCGGCCTTCGCGGATTTCCAGCGCCATCGAGCGCGAGACGACGTCGCGGCTGGCAAGGTCCTTGGCCGAAGGAGCGTAACGCTCCATGAAGCGCTCGCCTTCCGAGTTCGTCAGATACCCGCCCTCGCCGCGCGCGCCCTCGGTGATTAGCACGCCCGCGCCGTAGATGCCGGTCGGGTGGAACTGGACGAATTCCATATCCTGCAGCGGAAGCCCCGCACGCAGAACCATGCCGCCGCCGTCACCGGTGCAGGTGTGCGCTGACGTTGCCGTGAAGTAGCTGCGGCCATAGCCCCCGGTGGCAAGCACCACGGCATGACTGCGGAAGCGGTGGATCGAACCGTCGTCCATGCACATGGCGATCACGCCGCGGCACTCGGGGACGCCGTTTGCGCCGGGCTCCATGATCAGGTCGATCGCGAAGTATTCGATGAAGAAGTCCGCGTCGTACTTCAGGCTCTGCTGATAGAGCGCGTGGAGCATGGCGTGGCCGGTGCGGTCCGCCGCAGCGCAAGTGCGCTGGACCGGCGGGCCCTCGCCCATGTTCTGCATGTGGCCGCCGAACGGGCGCTGGTAGATAGTGCCTTCGGCATTGCGGCTGAACGGCACGCCGGCGTGTTCCAGCTCATACACCGCGGCCGGAGCCTCGCGCACCATGTACTCGATCGCGTCCTGATCGCCGAGCCAGTCGGAACCCTTGACGGTGTCGTACATATGCCAGGTCCAATGGTCCGGGCTGTTGTTGCCAAGGCTTGCGGCAATGCCGCCTTGCGCGGCCACGGTGTGGCTGCGGGTGGGGAAGACCTTGGTAATGCAGGCGGTCCGCAGGCCGGCCTGAGCCGATCCCATGGTGGCGCGCAGGCCCGATCCGCCCGCGCCGACGACTACGGTGTCATAGGTATGGTCGATGATCTTGTAGGCTGGAGTAGAAGCCATGGTTCAGGCGCCCCCGAGAGCGATGCGCACGACCGAGACGATGCCAAAGGCAGCGCCCGCGATCGGCAGAATGTTGATGAACAGCCAGGCCGCGATCTTGCCGCCTTCTTCGTGAATGTAGTCTTCCAGCATAACCTGCACACCGAGGCGTGCATGCTGGAAGGTGTTGATCATGATGAGGACAAGCGCGGTCGCCGGGATCGGCTTCGCCGCCCAAGCATGTACCGTCGCGAAATCATGCGTCGGCATCAGCGCGAGACTGATCATGAGGAATGGAATCAGCACGAGATTGCCAACTGCGGTCAGCCGTGTGCTGAGCCAGTGATGCGTGCCCTGATGGCTGGAACCGAGACCGCGCACGCGGCCGATGGAAGTACCGTTACCCATGATAGTTCCTCAATGGATCAGGTGAATTCGGGGATCAGGTGAATTCAGGGATTGGGTGAAGTTCGCCGCGCCGCTCAGCGCAGGAGCACGAAAGCCCAGAACAGGCTCGTGGCAGCGACAGAAAACAGGATGGTCAGCGAAGACCAGCGCGCGTTGGCTTCGAGTTCGTAGCCCGACCCGATGTCGAGCACGAAGTGGCGGATGCCGGTCGCCATATGCTGGAAGAAAGCCCAGGTAAGACCGACAAGCACCACTTTGCCAAGGAGCGCGGTTACCGTCTGGAAGCCGCCTGCCGGTGCCAGCCAAACCCAGTCCAGGAATGTCTGATAGCTGGCCGCACCGCCGGCCAAAGCGCCGACCCACCAAAGCAGCAGTCCAAGGCCGACGAAGGCCAGACCGTTGCCGGTGACCCGGTGAAGGATCGATACCAACATCGCCGGACCCCAGCGCCAGATCTGGAGATGCGGCGAAAGTGGTCGCTTGGTGGGCGCCTGCGCCATGTGAACCCCTCAAAAAAAGACAAGCCAAGGCGGCCATACGGAGCCGCATGACCGGATTACGATTCGTATTAGCCCAAATGCCGGGACGCGCAACCACCCCTTGAGATGCTGGCGCCGAAGGGCATATCGGTTGCACCTGTTGCAGGGGGCCATTTCGCTGGTAGAGCGTCCGGAATGGATAGACCTGCAATTCTCGTAACCGGCTCGACCCGTGGTATCGGCGCTGCCTTGGCAACAGCCCTCGCAGCGCGCGGCGCTTCTGTGATCCGGCACGGCCGTTCCGCCAGCCCCGGCGTGATCGGCGCGGACCTTGGCCAACCGGCTGCCGCCGAGATGCTGTGGGAGGAAGCTTTGGCCGTAGCAGGCGGCACGATCGATGTGCTGATCAACAATGCCGGCCTGTTCGAATCGAACCCGCTCGAGCTTTCGGACATCGCTTGGCTCGATGGCTGGGAGGAAACGCTGCGGATCAACCTTACCGCTGCCGCGCAGCTTTCACGCCTGGCCGTGCGCCACTGGCAGGC
>CANFIV010000160.1 GCA_947446935.1 Sphingomonadaceae bacterium
ATGAGTACAGCCTCGCGCAGGGCATCGCTGACGGCTTCCTGGCCCCGTATCGCGTCCACCGCGTCATCTCGGACTACGACGCCGCCGGATGGCGACCGACGCGGGGTGAACTTGATCGTTATGGGCGAGAAATCCCCGACGCCGAATACTCCACGCGGGACTTCGAGCGGGTCGTGGCGCTGCGTGCACGAACGCAGGCCATTGCGAGACATCTCGCGGGCTTCATGGCCGAGACCGACCGCTTCGCCAAGACCATCGTCTTCTGCGTCGACCAGGAACACGCGCTCGAGATGCGGCAGGCGCTCGCCGCCCTGAACACCGATCTCGTGAAGGACCATCCCGACTACGTTTGCCGCGTGACGTCCGACGAAGGCGATGTGGGAAGCGCGCACAGGGCGAAGTTTCAGGATGTCGAGACCCAGACGCCGGTCATCCTCACCACGTCGCAGCTTCTCACGACCGGCGTGGACGCCCCGACCTGCAAGAACGTGGTGCTCGCGCGGGTCGTGGGCTCCATGCCCGAGTTCAAGCAGATCATCGGGCGAGGCACCCGTCTCAGGCCCGACTACGGCAAGCTCGCCTTCAACATCATCGACTACACCGGGACCGCGACGCGCATGTTCGCCGATCCCGCCTTTGACGGCGATCCCGTCCGCGAGGACGAAGCGGTCATCAATGCAGACGGCGACATCGTGGAAGAGCGCGAGATCGAAGAAGTGGCACTGGATCCCGACGATTTTCCAGAAGGGCCCGATATGCCGGATGGACCCGTCGATCTGGGGGACGCGGGCGAGAACGGGCCCCGCAAGTTCTATGTTGATGGCGGCGAGGTCTCGATCGTCCGGCACCTCGTCTACGAACTCGATTCTGACGGGCGGCAGCTCGCCTGCCGCCAGCTTACCGATTACACCGGCGACAAGGTTCGCACGCTCCATCCCAATGCGTCGGAACTGCGCACGGACTGGCTTGACCCCGAACGCCGGGCGGAGATCGTCGAGCGGCTCGAGGAGAAGGGCATCGACCTCGATTCCCTGGCTGATGCAGTCGGAAAGCCGGAGGCCGATCCGTTCGATCTCCTTTGCCATCTGGCATATAACGCGCCGCTGCGAACCCGGCGCGAGCGTGCTGACCGTCTGCTGAGAGAGCAGGACGAGTTTCTGGACCGCTTCGGGCCGGATGCCCGCGAGGTCTTGGATGCCGTGCTTGAAAAGTATGCCGAACATGGCAGTGCCCAGTTCAAGCTTCCGGACATCCTGGAAGTGCCCCCGTTCAACGAGTGGGGCAACGTCATCGAAATCGCCGCCCGCTTCGGCGGGGGCAAGGAGCTGCGCAGCGCCGTCACCGAGCTGCAGCGTTTGCTCTACACCGCTTGAATTGAAGGAGATCCAACTTGGCCAGAACCGCCCGTAAGAAGGCTGCGCCGAAGCAACTGACCACTGCCCAGCGTCTCGACAGCATCATCAAGTCCGCCCGCAAGATCATGCGAAAGGACAAGGGGCTGAACGGCGACCTCGATCGGTTGCCGATGCTGACCTGGATCATGTTCCTGAAGTTCCTCGACGACATGGAACGGATCGAGGAAGGACGCGCGGAGCTCGCAGGCAAGGACTATCGCCCGATTATCGAAGCCCCTTATCGTTGGCGCGACTGGGCGGCAGATGCGGATGGCATCACCGGCCCCGACCTCCTGTCGTTTCTCGTTTCCGAAATGACCGAGCGCCCGGACGACACGCGCGGCCCGGGGCTCTTCGCCTATCTCCGAGGCTTGCGAGGCGATAACGGGCGGCGCGAACGGCGCGACGTGATCGCGACCGTCTTTCAGGGCTTCGCAAACCGGATGGAGAGCGGCTACCTGCTGCGCGACGTCGTCAATCTGATCGACGGCATCCACTTCGACTCGTCGGAGGAAGTCCATACCCTCGGTCGCCTTTACGAGACGCTGCTGCGCGAGATGCGTGACGCGGCAGGGGACTCAGGCGAGTTCTACACGCCTCGGCCGGTCGTGCGGTTCATGGTCGAAGTGACCGATCCCAAACTGGGCGAGACCATCCTCGATCCGGCATGCGGCACCGGCGGATTTCTGACAGAGGCCTTTCAGCATCTCGAGCGCCAGGCCGATACGGTCGAGAAGCGGCGCATCCTGCAGGAGGACAGCTTCTTCGGTGGCGAGGCCAAGTCGCTACCGTTCCTTCTGTCCCAGCTCAACCTCCTGCTGCACGGCCTGCATGCCCCGCGCATCGACCCCGGCAACGCCCTTCGCTTCCGCCTGGCCGAGATCGGCGAGGATCAGAGGGTCAATGTCATCCTGACCAATCCGCCGTTCGGCGGCGAGGAGGAGGCGGGCATCCTCAACAACTTCCCCGAGGACCGGCGCACGGCCGAAACGGCGCTACTGTTCCTGCAACTGATCATGCGGCGGCTGAAGCGCGCCGGGCGCGGGCGGGCCGCGGTCGTCGTTCCGCACGGCACGCTGTTCGGCGATGGCATCTCGGCGCGGATCAAGGCGGACCTGCTCGAGAAGTTCAACCTGCACACGGTGGTCCGGCTGCGTGAGGGGGTCTTCGCGCCCTATACGGACATCCCGGCAAACCTGATCTTCTTCGACACGACCGGACCGACGAAGGACATCTGGTACTACGAGATGCCGCTGCCGGAGGGCCGCAAGAAGTACTCGAAGACCGCGCCCATGGCCTATGAGGAATTTGCGGACTGCCTCGCCTGGTGGAAGAAGCGCGAGCCGAACGAGCGCGCCTGGAAGGTCTCGGCCGCTGACCTGATCCAGCGCGACGCGCAGGATCGCGTTGTCGCCTGCAACCTGGACATCAAGAACCCGCATTCCGCAGAGGTCGTAGATCACCGTGCGCCGGCGGAGATCGCGGATGCGATCATCGCACAGGAGCAGCGGATCATCGAGATTATGGACGAGATCAAGGCCGTGCTAGCGGAGCGACTGTGATGCGCGACAAGAGTGTTCCGCTGTCCGAAGTTCTGCAGCTTGATATAAATGCAGTCGATATTGATGCGAATACAACTTACGAAATGTCTGGCGTCTACGGCTTTGGGCGAGGGCTTTTCCATCGTGAGCCGCTGCGCGGATCGGAGACAACCTACAAGCGTTTTCACCATCTTTCGGTCGGGCAGGTCGTCTTAAGCCAACTCAAGGGCTGGGAAGGTGCGATCGCCGTCGTTGATCCAGAAAATTCTGGACGCTTTCTCTCGACCCAGTTCCCCACATTCCGCTGCGACGAGGAACGGGCAATTATCGCCTATGTCGGATGGTTCCTTAAGTATGCTCCCAATTGGCATGCACTACGTCGGAAGTCCCGCGGTATGGGCGCGCGCCGCGACACTATTTCTCCAGAAAAGTTCCTGTCGCTAAAGATCCCGCTGCCGTCCCTCGACGATCAGCGCCGCATCGTCGAAAGGCTCGACCAGGTCGCGGCACTGGTGGACGAACGCCGCAACGCTATCGAGGCGGCAGAGCGGGAGACGCGGGCGCTGCTGCTAAAAGCCTTTCAGCGCGCCATCGATGGCGCCCCCCTGCGCCCCATGGCCGAGGTCGCGCCGCTGATGCGCAGGCCGGTCGAGATCGATCTTGACGCGAGCTATCCCGAGCTCGGCGTCCGTTCGTTCGGCCGCGGTACTTTTCATAAACCCGATCTGCTGGGCGCGGACCTGAGCTGGCAAAAGCTCTTCCTTGTTCAGCAAGGCGACCTCGTGTTCAGCAACATCAAGGCTTGGGAGGGGGCGTTCGCAGTGGCTGGCCCCGATGACCATGGGCGGGTCGGCTCGCACCGCTACCTGACATGCGTTCCCACTCAGGGGCTCGCGACAGCCGAGTTCATCTGGTTCTACCTCCAGACCTCTGAAGGTCTCGGCAAGGTCCAATCCGCATCGCCCGGAAGTGCCGACAGGAACCGCACTCTGGGGCAAGGAGCGCTGGAGGCAATCACCGTTCCGACGCCACCGATCGGCCGCCAGGAATGGTTTGACCGTCTGCATGCGAAGGCCCGCGAAGCCCGCGGCATCCGCGCCAGCACTGCTAAGGACGTGGAGGCTCTTATTCCGGCCATGCTACACGAGATCTTCGACGGTCGGGCGAAGGCCGCATGATACCTCGCGCCGTCCTTACCCGGATCGACCGGGCTGCGGTACAGGGACGAACGGGGCCTGTCCTGTCGGCCTGCGAGGCGGATGGCGAGGAAGAGGTCGAAGTTTTCGTCAAGCTTTCGGCAGGTTGCGACCAGGCGGTAGTGAACCTGGCGAGAGAGGCCATTGCCGCATGTCTTGCAGCCGATCTGGGGCTTCCGGTGCCAAGGCCCTGGATCGTCGAGATCCCGCCGGAGATTTTTCCGGTGGTGACAGACCCCCAGATCGCTGACAAGCTGCGCCGCAGTTGTCCCTTGGCGTTTGGCTCTACGCGCAGCACGGGTTTCTCCGCCTGGAGCAGCGGTCAGCGCCTCTCTGACGCGATGAGGCCAGTTGCCGCTGGCATCCTGCTGTTCGACGCGATCATCCAGAACCCTGATCGGCGGGCGGAGAATCCGAACTGCCTTGTCAGGGGCAACGATCTGAGGATCATCGATCACGAGCTTGCCTTCGCCCACCGCCTGCTCCTCCTGTGGCGCGCGCCATGGGTACTTGGCGGCATGAGGGACTTAGAAACCCCTGGCAGGCATATTTTCGTGCATGAGCTGAAAGGCGCGCCGTTCGACTTCAGCGAGATCAAATCTCGCTGGAGCGCCTTGTCGGATGCGCGGCTGCAGGAGTATGAAGGAGCCATCCCCCCGGAGTGGGCAGCAGCCCGCGCCGACATAGATGCTGCGCTGAAGTTGATCGCCGAGGCTAGGGACAACATCGATGCATGCATCGGGGAACTTGGGAGGA
>CANFIV010000161.1 GCA_947446935.1 Sphingomonadaceae bacterium
ATCGCTTCCTCGATCTGCGCGCGCAGCGATTGGTCATGGTCCGGTCCGCGAAAGAACGCCTTCAGCGTGCGCCACAGCGCGCGGTTACTGTCGCCTTCGCCCGAACGGCTTTCACCGCCAGACCCGTTGCCCTCGGGCACTACCTTGAACTCCTGATTTGCTACAGTGCAGCATATGGGTCGGCGATGCCCATCAAGGCAAGCGCCTTTGTCTCAAGACCCTCCATTTCCGCAGCGTCATCCTCGCCGGTCTCGTGATCGTAGCCTGCGAGATGGAGCAGGCCATGGATCAAGAGGTGCGCTGCGTGGGATTCGACGCGCACGCCCTTGTCCGCCGCTTCGCGCGTGCAGACGCCATGCGCGAGGATCATGTCGCCCAGCATGCCGGGTGCGCCCGGCTGGGCGGCCGCGGCCAGTACCTCCTCGCGGCTCAGCATGGGGAACGAAAGTACGTTGGTCGGCTTGTCCTTGGCCCGCCATTGCTTGTTGAGCGCATGGACCTCCTCGTCATCGGCCAGCACAAGGCTGACGAGCAAGTGCTCGTGCGCCAATTCGGGCGCGACACCTGCTGCGGCTTCGAATGCGCGGGCGGCAAGGTCCTCCCAGTCGATGGTGGCGGACCAGATCGGGTCTATGTCAATGTCGAGCGAGGGCGCACTCACTCGTCCTTGCCCTCATAGGCCTCGACAATTCGCCCGACGATCGGATGGCGCACGACGTCCGCCACCTTGAAGCGGACCATGCCGATGCCGTCCACGCCGTCGAGCCGATTGACCGCATCGTTAAGCCCGCTGGCGGCGGTACCGCCGGGCAGGTCAGTCTGCTTGGGATCGCCGCAGATCACCATGCGGCTGTTCTGGCCGAAGCGGGTGAGGAACATCTTCATCTGCATCGGCGTGGTATTCTGTGCCTCATCGAGAATGACGAAGGCATCCGCCAGCGTCCGTCCGCGCATAAAGGCAATCGGTGCGATCTCGATCTCGCCCGAGGCCAGCCGCCGCTCGACCTGTTCAGGCGGCATGCAATCATAAAGCGCGTCGTAGAGCGGGCGCAGATAGGGATCGACCTTTTCTTTCATATCGCCAGGCAGGAAACCCAACCGCTCGCCCGCCTCGACCGCGGGCCGCGACAGGATCAGCCGCTGGACGCTGCCGTTGATGAGCTGCGCCACCGCCTGTGCAACGGCGAGGTAAGTCTTGCCGGTGCCTGCCGGTCCGAGTGCGAAGATCATGTCATCGCGCACCAGCGCGCGCATATATTCGATCTGCGTGGCCGAGCGCGGCACGATTGTCTTTTTGCGCGTGCGGATCATGATCGGCGGCGCGCCGTCGGGTGCCCCGGTGATGATGCCCTCCAGCGTCGGCTCGTGCGACATCATGATCAGCGATTCGACCGCTCCGGCATCGACCTCGTGCCCCGCCAGCAGGCGCTGGTGCATGCCTTTCAGCACATCGCGCGCACGCGCCACGGCGTCATCCGGCCCGTCGATCACCGCCTTGTTGCCGCGCGCCGAGATATAGACGCCGAGGCGGTTCTCAATTTGTACAAGGTTCTGGTCGAACTGGCCGAACAGCGCGCCCAGCACAGTCTGTTCGTCGAATTCGATTTCGATCCGGGCGCGTCTCGGAGCATCGGATCGATGGGCCTCCGGTCGTTGCACGTCTGGCCGCTCTCGGCCGAATGTGCGGTGGGCCTCATCTTGCGGGCGGGAGAATTTGCGGGCCATGCGCTCCTTTCAGGGTCGGTCACCCCAGATTAGGCGTGGATGCGACAGGCGCAAGACAACTCGGCCCTAAATCGCATGGGCTGTGAAGATATGCACCGCCATGTGGCGGCGCATCCACTTTGGCGGCTGGAATCGCGCGACAAATTGAGACGTTGATGTCCGTTTGCTGACACAGCCGTTCCCAGCCCGTTCAGTGGCGGCGGGGCATTGTCTGTCCATGGTCGCAAGTGTGCGATCCTATCAACAGGAGAGAGACAGATGCGAAAGTTCCTGCTGGCCGCGCTGGCGGTCGCCATGACTCCGGGGCTTGCCATGGCCCAGATGGGCCCGGCCCAGATGCACGGCAATGCGCCGGGCATGCACCAACAAGCGATGCATGATCGCGCTGAAGTGCGTCAGGATCGCCGCGAAGTGCGCGCGGATCGCCATGAACTGCGTAGCGACCGCCACGAAATGCGCCGTCACCACATGATGCGCGAGCATCGCCGCCATTGGCACCAGCATCACCGCCACCATCAGTACCGCTGACATCGGAGGCCGCGTCGCCGCTCCGGCGGCGGCGCGCGCCACCCGCCTGCCATATCGCCGCAGTATTCTGTCCAATAATGAAGTCTGCGGCATGAATTGCCACCATGTTCCGGCGCGTAGGTTTGGTCTGCCGCCAACCCATTCCCAAGCGGCACCAAGAGGAGCAGGTCCCGTGCGCAAGACTATATTGGCGTTCATCACCGTTGCTGCCTTGGCGCTGTCCGGCACGGCTGCGCAGGCCTAGGCGGCGATCCCGTCCGGGGAGACCCGTTCGGACCGCAAGAAAGCGGCGAGACAACGCGATCAAGCGCATGCTGACCGCGTTGCGGCGATGAAGGCCAGCGCCAAGCAGGCTGCGGCCAAACGTGCGGCGGCCAAGGTGCCCAAGACGGTCAAGCACTAAGGCCAGAAAACGGATGCAGTATGAAGGCTGGTGGGAAAGCAGGCGGTTTAGCCCGCCGCGATCTCCACCAGCCGCCCGCTGAGCGAATTGGGCCCGGCATCCACCAGATCGACCTCGACCAGATCGCCCAGAGCCACATCGCCGGTGAAATGCACCGATTGCAGCCATGGCGATTTGCCGAGCCATTGACCGGCATGTCTGCCTTTGCGCTCGACGAGCACCGTGCAGCGCTTTCCTACGCTGGCCTGGTTGAAGGCCAGGCTGTGGCGCTGGAGCGCGGCGAGCAAGCGTTGGAGGCGTTCGTCCATGACTTCAGGCGCGATGTGGCCGTCCATGGTCGCTGCAGGGGTGCCGGGGCGCGCCGAATACTTGAAGCTGAAGGCTTGCGCATAGCGCGCCTCGTCGATGATCTGCAGCGTCTCGGCAAATTCGGCCTCGGTCTCACCCGGAAATCCGACGATGAAATCGCCCGAGAGCGCAATGTCGGGCCGCTCGGCGCGTACGCGTTCGAGCAGGCGCAAATAGCTTTCAGCGGTGTGGCTGCGGTTCATCGCCTTCAGCACCCTGTCGCTGCCCGATTGCACCGGCAGGTGCAGGAACGGCATAAGCTTGGAATTGCTCCCGTGCGCCGCGATCAACGCGTCATCCATGTCGGCTGGATGGCTGGTCATGTAGCGAATGCGCTCCAGCCCATCGATCGCGGCAAGCGCCTCGGCCAGCGCGGCAAGGCCTGCGGGGCGGCCTCGGTTGTCGCTGCCGGACCACGCGTTCACGTTTTGCCCGAGCAGCGTGATCTCGCGCGCGCCGCCTTCGACCAGCGCCTGTGCTTCACTTACCAGATCGGCATAGGGCCGCGAAAGCTCCGCGCCGCGGGTGTATGGCACGACGCAATAGGTGCAGAACTTGTCGCAGCCCTCCTGCACTGTCAGAAACGCGCTCGCCCCCACTTTGCGGCGCCTCGGCAGCGCAGCGAACTTGGCCTCGGCAGGCATGTCGGTCTCTGTCGCGCGGCCCCCGGCGGCTGCCTCGGCGACCATGGCGGGCAGGCGGTGATAGGCCTGCGGGCCGACGACCACGCGCACGCTGGGCGCGCGAGCCATGATTTCCTCGCCTTCCGCTTGCGCCACGCAGCCAGCCACCGCGATCAGCGGCACCGAACCATCCTCGCGTCGCCCTTCCTTCACGATCCGGCCGATGTCCGAATAGACCTTCTCGGTCGCCTTTTCGCGGATGTGGCAGGTGTTGAGCACGACGAGGTCGGCCTGTTCGCGCACATCCGCCGCGGTCATGCCTTCGGTAGTGAGCAACTCGGCCATACGCTCGCCGTCGTAGACGTTCATCTGGCAGCCGAAGCTTTTGACGTGAAAGGTGCGAGGGGGAGGGGATGCGGTCATAAGCCGCGGCCCATACGCGAGATTGGCCGCTGATTGAAGGGGGCTGGGCAGCGTACCCGCAGGAACCATCCCGTCCATGCCGCGTTTCCGCTGGGCAGGGCGCATCGGGTGTCCCCGGAACAAGGATCCACGCCATGCAGGGTTTCGTCGACGACATCGAAGAACTGACCGAGACCAACAGCCATTTTCGCCGGGTGCTCTACACGGGCAAGTATTTGCAGCTTGTGCTGATGTCGCTCAGGCCCGGTGAGGAAATCGGCGAGGAGATCCACAGGGACCGCGACCAGTTCTACCGCATTGAACAAGGCAAGGGCACCGTCGTGATCGACGGAACCACGCGCAAGATCGCGGGCGACGATGCCATCGTCGTGCCCGCCGGCGCGCGTCACAATGTGATCAACACCGGCGATACTGCGCTAAAGCTCTACACGATTTATGGCCCGCCCAATCACCTCGACCAGCTCATCGAGCCAACCAAGGCCGATGCCGCCGCATCGCACGAAGTGTTCGGCGGCGTGACGACCGAGCAGGCGGGCAGCTAGGCATTCGCGCCATAAGCGACGAGCGCCTGAATGAGTTGATCCAGCTACAAAGCGAGTGTGACCACGTCGCGTGTGCGACCCGCGACACCATTGGCGGCCGCGAAGAGGATCGTCGCGGTACTGGCGGACCGAACGGCGTCCCGGTCCGCTGCTAAAAGCGCGTTGGTCAGCAGCGTCAGGGTTTCCGCTGGAAGCTCGGCGCCGACCGCAAGTTGACCGCTCTGGCCGGGCACTCGAAGATGCGCTGGCCCAATGGCCTGAGCTTCGGTCCAAACATC
>CANFIV010000162.1 GCA_947446935.1 Sphingomonadaceae bacterium
CTCGACAAATCCTATATCGCCACGATCGGCTCGAACGGCTTCGGCAATTCTGGTGACAACCAGACGCTGCTGACCGGCGCCCCGCGCCAGATCTTCGCAACTGTAAAGGTAGGCTTCTGATGCGCCGCGCGCTTCCCCTCGCCCCCGCGCTGCTTGGCGCCCTGCTGATCAGTTCCTTGGCCGGGGAAGCGCGCGCTGCTCCCGTATTGCTGATTTCCATCGACGGACTACGGCCCGGCGATGTGCTGGAAGCCGACAAGCGCGGCCTCAAAGTGCCCAACTTGCGCCGCTTCCTCGCCGAAGGCTCGTATGCCACCGGCGTTGTCGGCGTGCTGCCGACCCTCACCTACCCCAGCCACACCACGCTGATCACCGGCACCGCGCCCGCGCGGCATGGCATCGTCAACAACACCACCTACGATCCCATGCAGATCAATCGCGGCGGCTGGTACTGGTATGCGTCGGACGACAAGGCGCGCACCTTGTGGGACGCGGCACATGACGCCGGGCTCACCACCGCCAATGTCCACTGGCCCGTCTCGGTCGCGGCAAAGAACGTCACGTGGAACCTGCCCCAGATCTGGGTCACCGGCCATGAGGATGATCGCAAGCTGGTCGAGGCGCTCTCCACCCCGGGCCTGACTGCCGAACTCCAGGCTGCTGCCGGCGTGCCTTATGCCGATGGCAAGGCGGAAGACTTGCCCGCCGACGTGATCCGCGCGCGGTATGGCGTGGCGATGATCCAGAAGCACCAGCCCGGCTTCATGACCAGCTATCTCACTGCGCTGGATCATACGCAGCACGAAACTGGACCCGGCTCGGCCGAATCCCACGCAGCGCTGGAAACGATCGACGGCCTTGTCGGCGATCTCGTGACGGCCGAACTCAAAGCGCATCCCGATGCGGTGATCGCCCTGGTCAGCGACCACGGCTTTGCGCCCACCGACACGGTGATCAATCTCTACCGCCCGTTCATCGATGCCGGGCTGGTCACACTGGACGCTTCCGGCAAGATCGCCAGCGCAGAGGCGACGCCATGGGGCTCGGGCGGTTCGTTCGCGATCCGGTTGGCTCGTCCCGATGATGCGGCCCTGAAAGCCAAAGTCGGCGCGCTGCTGGCCAAGCTTGCCGCCGATCCCGCCGCCAAGATCGAGCGCGTGATCGAAGCGACCGCCATTGCCGAAGCCGGCGCGAACCCGGACGCCAGCTTTTACGTGAACCTCAAGCTCGGTGCGGTTGCTGCGCCGTTCGTGAACGGCACCCTCCCGCTCGCCTTCCCCTCGCCCACCAAGGGCATGCACGGCTATTTTCCCGCCGCGCCCGAAATGCGCTCGACCTTCATGGTCATGGGCCAAGGCGTGGCGAAGGCCCGCAGCCTCGGCGAAATCGACATGCGTGCGATTGCGCCGACACTTGCCAAGGCCATGGGCGGCACGCTGCCT
Source organism: Sphingomonadaceae bacterium (assembly GCA_947446935.1). GTDB lineage: Bacteria > Pseudomonadota > Alphaproteobacteria > Sphingomonadales > Sphingomonadaceae > Novosphingobium. Next base: position 1,443 of record CANFIV010000162.1, read on the forward strand.
AGCGCGGAGAAACCCGCGATCGATCTGGCGAAGTAGAGGGCAAGCCAACCGGCCCCTGCCCCGCTCATCCTGCACTTGCCGAAGAGTGTTGACGCGACCACCGCGAAACCAAACTTGCCCTGCTGCTAGTGCGTGATGACAATAGGTTGAGCCAAAATCCCCTCGTCACCCCCGCGAAGGCGGGGGTCCAGGTTCCGAGCTTGCGGCCAGCCCATGGCTGCCCTCTGGATTCCCGCCTTCGCGGGAATGACGAAGGCAATGAAGCCATTGGAATGTCATCAGGCTCAGGTTTACCAACCCCGGCTACCGGGCCCGCCCTTGAACGGCCCGGCAACCGCGCTGGTTATCCACCCACCATAGAACTCGCCCGGCTGCGGCACCACGGTCTCGCCGTCGACACTGCAGCGGTCAAACGGCGCGGCGTAAAACGCAACGAAATCCCGCAACATGGCGAACTTGGGTGTCGGATTGGGATAGCTCCAACCGATGCGGGGCAGCACGAGATCGCCGATCACCACATCCCAATAGACCGCCGCGCCTTTCCACTCGCACAGCGAAGACCCGCTCGCGCGGCGCAGCACGCCGGGCGCAATATCGGCGGGCGGAATATAATAGCTCGGCGGATGGCTGGTTTCGAGCGTGCGGACGCTGCCGCGGGTATCCGCCACGATCCGCCCGGCATGCTCGATCACCACATGCGCAGGGCAAAGCTGCGCAATCGCGGGGCGGGGATAATCCCAAACGCTTTCCTGACCCGGCAGGACGGGGTCCGGCTTCGGCCACATCAGAGGCGCCCCATTACAGCCTGAGGCCTGCCGTCTCGCTGAGGCCGCTCATCAGGTTGAGGCTCTGCACCGCCGCACCGCTGGCGCCCTTGCCCAAGTTGTCGAGCGTGGCGATCAGGCGCACCTGCCCGCCATCAGCGCTGCCGAACACATAGAGGTCGAGCCCGTCGCGCGGGGCATCGGATTGGCGCAGCAGCAGTTCGTCCGGCACATCATCGCGCACGCGCACCAGCGGGCTGCCCGCGTAGAAGTCCGCCAGCGCCGCGCGCATCGCGTCAGGCTTGGCCGCACCGGGCATCGCCGAAAGCGTCAGCGGCACATCCACCACCATCCCGCGAAACGCCGGAACGACTGCAGGCGAAAACAGCGGCGGATGCGCAAGCGCGGCCTGCGCCTGCATTTCCGCCACATGCTTGTGGCCAAGCCCAAGGCCATAGGCGCGGAACGCGATATCCGGGTCCGCCTCAAACCGCGCGATCAGCGCTTTGCCACCGCCCGAATAGCCCGAGACGGCGTTCACCGTATAAGGCCAGTCCGCCGGAAGCAGCCCGGCGCGCACCAGCGGGACGATCAGGCCGAGGAACCCGGTGGGATAGCAGCCCGGGTTCGAAACGCGCGTTGCTGCAGCCACCACATCGCGCCCCACGATCTCGGGAAAGCCATAAGTCCAGCCCGGCGCGACACGGTGCGCGGTGGAGGCGTCGATCACGCGGGTGCGGTCATTGGCGATCAGCGATACGGCCTCCCGCGCGGCATCATCCGGCAGACACAGGATCGCGACATCGGCGGCATTCAGCGCATCGGCACGCGCCTGCGGGTCCTTGCGCTGCGCATCATCGAGCGCGATCAGGCTGAATTCGCTCCGCCCGGCCAGCCGGTCAGCAATTTCGAGGCCCGTCGTGCCCGCTGCGCCGTCGATGAAAACCTTGGTGGTCACAGCGCAATCAAGGCGCTCAGCGGCACATAGCCGACGAAGCCCTCTTCGCCCTGCTGGCCCCAGGCCCAACCGCCCGACATGTCGAGCACGTTGAACACTTCGTCGCCGGCAAGCTCGACAAGCACTTCGCCCTCGGCTTGCGCGGCCTTGCGCAGCGAAACGCCCGAAGTGACGCGGTGCGGCATCGGCACGGCATAGTGCGGCACGAACACCGTGCCCGCGAAACGGATATGCGCCAGATCGCCCCGCACCGGGCGGTGCAGCGGATCGATCCTGACCGAGGGGCCGGACAGCACGAGGACGCGTCCGTTGTTCGGCGTGTCGATCAGATCAAGATCAGAGGCTGCGGTCAAAGCGAGCGGTTCCCGAAAGGCGAAGATCGGCCGCTTATAGGCATCGGGCTTCGGGTTCAAGGCATCCATGGCTCTAGGCAAACCGCGCCTGCAGCAGCCCCCAGGCCGCGCGGAGGCCAAGCGCCTCGCCGCCCTTCGGCCGCCCGGGCTTGCTCGCGGGCCGCCAAGCGAACGTATCGAAGTGCGCCCAGTCCACGCCCTCGGCCACAAACCGCTCAAGGAACAGCGCCGCCACGCTCGCTCCGGCGAAGCCGCCCGAGGGGCTGTTCTGCAAGTCCGCCACATCGGATTTGAGGTATTCGCGGTAGCCATCGTGGAGCGGCAGGCGCCAGCACGGATCATCGCGCTCAAGCCCGGCAGCGATGAGGCCAGCGGCGGTCTCGTCGGTGCGCGCGAACATCGCGGGCAGATCGGGGCCGAGCGCCACCCGCGCCGCGCCGGTCAGCGTCGCGAAGTCGATCAGCAGTTCGGGCTTGTTCTCGCACGCGCGCACCAGCGCATCCCCCAGCACAAGGCGCCCTTCGGCATCGGTGTTGGTGATCTCTACCGAAAGCCCCGAGCGCGCGCGCAGGATATCGCCGGGGCGGAAGGCGTGGCCCGAGATCGCGTTTTCGACCGCCGGGATCAGCAGATGCAGCCGCACCGGCAGCCCCGCGCCCATGACAAGGCTCGCCAAAGCAAGCGCGTGCGCCGCGCCGCCCATGTCCTTCTTCATCAGCGCCATGCCCGAGCTCGGCTTGATATCGAGCCCGCCCGAATCAAAACACACGCCCTTGCCGACAATGGCAAGGCGCGGGTGCGCCGGGTCGCCCCATTCGAGCTCGATCAAGCGGGGCGCAAATCCGCGCGCCGCCGCACGGCCCACCGCGTGGACCATCGGATAGCCCTGCTCCAGCGCATCGCCGCTTGTCACATGAACTGTCGCATGGTGCGCCTTGGCGAGAGAGCGCGCCTCGGCTTCAAGCTGCGCGGGCCCCATATCCTCGGCGGGGGTGTTCACCAGATCGCGCACCATCATGACAGCGGTCGCTTCCGCCAGCGCGGGATCGATCGCTTTGACCGCGCTGGTCAGCAACACGCGCGCGCCGGTGGAGGAGGGATCGGTGCGGTAGCGATCGAAGCGATATTGCGCCGTTATCCAGCCAAACAGAGCCGCGCCTTCCGTGCCCGCGCCTGTTGCCAGCCGATAGCTCCCCGCAGGCAATCGGTCCGCCAATGGCGCAAGGCACCAGGTGCCCAGCTTTGCTGCATCGGAAACGCCGCCCACCGCAAACCACGCATCGCCATCGGGGACGATCGCGGTTTCACCCGCGCCGCCCTCAAAGCTCTGCCCGGCAAGCGCCGCGCGCTGGC
>CANFIV010000163.1 GCA_947446935.1 Sphingomonadaceae bacterium
AGCGCTCTATAAAGCGCTGGGCGGCTTCGCCACGAACGGCGTGAATATGACCAAGCTGGAAAGCTACCAGCGCGGGGCAAGCTTTGCCGCCACGGCGTTCTTCGCAGATATCGTCGGCGCTCCGGGCGAAGCGTCGGTGGACCGGGCCTTCGAAGAACTCAATTTCTTCGCCAAGGACCTGCGCATCCTGGGCACTTATCCGCTGGAACGCGTGCGCGGCTGATTCCGGCCGGGCCCCATTCGGACATGCTATCCGATTTGGCGCGAGAATCGCTTGTCGGCCCGCCACCACCATGCAACCAATCGCGGCTGTGGCAGTCACACCGGGACCAGGCAGTGCTGAAGCAGGGCAACGTGCGTGGCAGGCCGCGCGCGCGATGCCCGATATCCAGTTCGCGCCGGTTCCTCCGCGCAATGTCCCACCGCCCGACGCACCCGAATGGCTGAAAGCCATCTTCCGCTTTCTCGCCAAGCTGTTCGAGCCGCTGGGCAGGTTTCTGGGGCATAACTGGCACACCATCGAGATCGTTTTGGCCGTCCTTGCCGTGATCGGCGCGCTATGGATCGCTGGCACTTTGCTTTGGCGCTTGTGGGAGAGCCGCACGCCGCAAACGGCAGCGCCGGCCACACCAATCATCGACCGCGCGGTCGCGCTTGCGCTGCTTGAAGATGCCGATGCGCTCGCGGCAGAGGGGCGATTCGGCGAAGCTGCGCGGCTCCTGCTCCAGCGCAGTGTACACCACATCGCCACCACCCGGCCCGAATGGTTGAATCCGTCGAGTACCGCGCGTGAGATTGGTGCCATTCCGGGCCTGCCTGGCAACGCGAAGCAGGCCTTTGGAGTGATCGCGCGCGAGGTGGAGCGCAGCCTCTATGCCCTGCGTGCGCTTGCCGCCGAAGACTGGCAACGCGCCCGGGCTGCCTACACGGACTTCGCCCTTGCCGAACTTGCGCCGTCTGGTCTCGGGGGGGCGCGATGAACCCGCCTACCTTTGCGCGTGGCACCACACTTGGCATCGTGCTCATCGGCGCGCTGGCGTTTGCCGCCGCGCTCTACTGGATCGGCATGGGCAGCGGGCCGACCAACAACGGCGGCGGCCATGCGGGCGGGCGCGGGCTCAACGGCTATGCCGCGCTTGCCGCGATGCTAGAGGCCGACGGCGTGACCGTGCAGCGCGCCCGCAGCAAGGCCGCGCTCAAGAACCCCGGACTGCTGATTCTGACCCCGCCCGCGGACGCCAAGGGCACAGACATTGCAGAGATCATCAACGCCCGCCGGTTCATCGGGCCGACCATAGTGGTAACGCCAAAGTGGCTGGCAGTGCCCGACGTGACCAACCCTGCGATGAAGCGCGGCTGGACCCGGCTCGTCGGCACCGAGCCTCCAAGTTGGAAGGGTTATCACGACGACCTTTCGGTAGGCTTCATTGGCAAGGCGACGCAGGGCTGGGTCGGAACGGGATCCATGTCCTCGTTCCGCGGGGCGCTGCCTGATGGCAAGACCGTCCAGGTGGGCGATGGGCCCGGACTCGAATCGCTGATCGAGACACCGGAGGGGCGCATCCTCGCCGGATACCTCATCGGTGACGGCAACAATGGCGAGCTCGCACACTGGATCGGCTTGGCTACAAAAGCCCAGTCAGACGACGAAGATGCCCAGGACGCCGAGGATAGCGACGAGGCAGAAGCTTTCCCGGTGGTGCTGGTGTTCGAGCCTGACCTGCTGGACAACTGGGGCCTCGCCAATCGCGAGACCGGGTTGATGGCGCGCCGGCTGGTTTTCGCAGCTTCTGGCGGTGCCCGTCCCCCGTCCGTCACTTTCGATCTCACGCTCAATGGCCTTGGCGCCAGCCGCAACCTCCTCACTCTTGCGTTCGAGCCGCCATTTCTAGCTGCGACGCTGTGCCTCGTCATGGCCATGTTCGCCGCCGGGTGGCGCAGTTTCAACCGCTTCGGTCCGGCGCGCCAGGCAGTCCGCGAGATCCCGTTGGGCAAGACCGTGCTGGTGCGCAACACTGCCGGGCTGATCCGCCGCGCCGGGCGGATCCGGGTTATCGCCGCGCCCTATGCCGACGCCTCTCGCGAACGGCTGGTCGCGGCGCTGGGTTTGCCACGCGGACGGCCGACGGACGAGACCGAGGCCGCCATCGACCGCCTGCAGGCCCGGCAGGACAAGACCGGTCCACGCTATTCCGAATTGGCCGCGCGGCTGCGCGCGGCTCGCCGCAGCGCCGATGTGGTGCGCCAGGCCGCGGCTCTGCAACGCCTTGAAAAGGATCTGACTGCATGACTTTAGACGACGTCCGCGCAATGGCTGAGGCGATTCGCGCCGAAGTGGCCAAGGCCGTGGTGGGGCAGGACAGTGTGGTCGATCACCTGCTGATCGCACTTCTCGCGGGCGGGCATGTCTTGCTCGAAGGCCCACCCGGCACCGCCAAGACCCTGCTCGCGCAGTGCTTCGCCGCAACGCTCGGGCTCGATTTCGGGCGCATCCAGTTCACGCCCGATCTCATGCCCGGCGATATCCTCGGCTCGAACCTGTTCAACTTCCAGACCAGCCAGTTCACCCTTACGCGCGGGCCGATCTTCCACGAACTCCTGCTGGGCGACGAGATCAACCGCACCCCGCCAAAAACCCAGGCCGCGCTGCTAGAGGCGATGCAGGAACGCCGTGTCACGCTCGATGGCGAGACCTACCCGCTGTCTGATCGCTTTATGGTCGTGGCGACGCAGAACCCGATCGAGAGCCAAGGTGTCTATCCGCTCCCCGAAGCGCAGCTCGATCGCTTCCTCTTCAAGCTGCTGGTCGAATATCCTTCCGCAGAGGAAGAAGCGCTCATCGTCACGCGCTTCGGCGCTGGCCGAGGCGCACCGAACCCTGCCAAGCTGGGCGTTTCGCCGGTCACCGAGGGCGCGTCCATCGCCGATGCGGTTGCCGCTGTCGCCACCGTCACGCTCGCAGACACGGTCGTCGACTATATCGTCCGGCTTGTGCGCGCGACCCGGGAGAGCCCCGATCTCGCCGCCGGAGCCAGCCCTCGCGCCGCAGTCGTGCTCGCCGGTGCGGCGCGCGCGCGCGCCGCACTCGACGGGCGCGACTATGTCATACCCGACGACGTGAAAGCCCTCGCCATCGCCGTGCTGCGCCACCGCATGCTGCTCAGCCCCGCTGCCGAGATCGAGGGACGCGCGGCCGAAACCATCGTGGCTGACCTCATCCATCGCACCGAGGCACCGCGCTAGACCATGCGGCTGCGCTGGCCCTTCCCGGTGTTCTACCCGTCGATGCGGGCGGCGGTGCTGCTGGCGCTGGCCGCGCCGATGGCCGTCGTGCTCGCAGCCGCCACACCGGGTGCCTGGATAGCGGCGCCGGCGCTGGGTGCAGCGCTGCTGGCTTTGGTGCTGCTTGATGCCCTTTTGGCCGCTTCCCTGAGCGACGTGCGCGTGATCGTGCCCGGCGATGGCGAGGTGGGTGAGCCGCTGCACATCACTGTGCTCGCCGATTTCAAGGCTGAAGCCCCCAGCGCAACCCCTTGGGCCGCACTCGCGCTCGATCCGCGCCTTGCGCCCGGCGGACGGCTCGTCGCTGCGCTTTCGCACGATTCGGGTGCCTGGAGTGCAAGGCTCGAAGCCCTGCCCACGCGGCGCGGCACCGCCGTGGTCGAATCGGTGTGGCTGCGCTGGAACGGCCCGCTTGGCCTCGCCTGCCGTCAGACCGTGCGCGCACTTGATATGCCGATCGGCATCCGCCCCAATCTCGCTCCTGCCCGCAGCACCGCACTGCAGCTGTTCTTGCGTGATGCCCAGTTCGGCATGGTCGCGCGGCGTATTCGCGGCGAGGGTACGGACTTTGAAGCACTCGCCGAATACGAGCCCGGGATGGACCGTCGGCGCATCGACTGGAAATCTTCGGCCCGCCACGCGCGGCTCTATGCCAAGGAATACGAGACCGAGCGCAACAACCAGATCGTCTTCGCGTTCGATTGCGGACAGACGATGTGCGAGCCGATCGGAGGCCTGCCTCGGATCGACCGCGCCGTCACTGCCGCGCTGACCACGGCCTGGGTCGCGCTCGGCGCGCAAGACCGCGTTGCGGTCTATGGCTTTGCCGCCCGACCCCGCGTGCTGAGCCCCTTCGTCACCGCACCGCGCGATTTCCGCCGCTTGCAGGACGCGGCCACCGCGCTGGATTACAGCGCCGAGCAGCCGAACTTCACGCTCGCGCTGTCCACACTGGCGGCGCGGCTGCGGCGGCGCTCTCTGATCGTGGTCTTTTCCGAATTCACAGATCCCACCAGCGCCGAACTGATGATCGAATCGATGCGCCGGCTGGTGGAGCGCCACCGGGTAATCTTCGTGGTCATGGCCGATGCCGAACTCGCTGCCTTTGTGGCCGCGCCCGTCACCAGTGCGCAAGATGCGGCCATGGCTGTCACCGCAACCACGCTGCAACACCAGCGCATGCTCGTGCTGCAGCGGCTGCGGCGTGCGGGCATCCGCGTGGTCGAAGCGCCGCATGAGCAGATCGGCAACCGGCTGCTCGACGCCTACCTCACGGTCAAACGCGAGGGGAGCCTGGGATGACCGAAGCCGCCCCCAACACAATCACCCCAAACCTCATCGGCCGGCTCGGCAGCTGGTTCAGCCCGGCCGCGACGGCAGACATTGCGGCTGCCGAAAGCGCCGCGCTGCGCTCCGACCGCTTCCGGCTTGAGCGCGAGGGCGAATGGAAGCGGCTTGAGGCGATCGTTGCGCGGATCGAGCGCGGCCGGTTGCGCGGGGTATCGGACGAGGACCTTCTCGCACTGCCCGCGCTCTATCGCACCGCCATCTCCAGCCTCGCCGTTGCGCGCGAAACCTCGCTCGAC
>CANFIV010000164.1 GCA_947446935.1 Sphingomonadaceae bacterium
CAACCGATACGGCAACCGGCAAAATCTTGCCGGATAAGCGGCAAATTCCTGCCAATGCAGCCGCGCAAGCGGTTCAAACCCTGCTGAGTGCCCGCGCTGCCACCGAGGGTGAGGCCGCGCCTGCTGAAACCGCACCATCTGAAGCAAAAACGGAAACTCCCGCAAACGCCGAGAGCGCAAGCTCTGCGGTCGCCCTTGCGGCCTCCTTCGTGCTGGCCGTGCCCGCGCCAACGCTGCGGACTGCTGTTCCGCTGGCCACTGCAGTGCCGCTACAGGCCGGTGTGGCTGCCCGCACCGGCGCGGCACCGCAACGCACAGCCGCGAGCTCCGCTGCATCGCCAACGGCAAGCACCTTGCCGGTCGCTGAGGTCAACTCCGCCTTGTCTGGCCTGCCCTCAGTCGGTCCAGTCTCACTTGATCCCATGTCATCAGGTCCTGCCACACCCGCCGCCGCGATCACACCGGCGCTTTCGTTCGTGCTGGAACGCGATGCTACTGCGTCAAACTCGCCCGATCTTGCCTTGGCCGATCCCACCCTTACCGATGGGCAGACCGCCCCAACCCAGACCACGCCGCGCGCCGAAACCTCGACGCTGGCGGCACTGACCGGCGCGCCTGCCCAGGGTCGGGCTGCTCTGCGCAAAGCGCGCTCGGAAATCGAAGTTGCGCTTCCCGGCGCAAAAGCGCCTGCCGAAGTCGCGGCCCTGTCCCCGGCCCTGACACAGCCTGCCACAGGCGCATTGCCAGGCAGCAGCGATCCGGCTGCCCCTGTCGCCGCTCGGCCGGCCGAAGGCATCGGCTTCGATGCTCTGGTCGATTCAATTGCCCGCGCACGCGATGGCGTTGCCGATGGCGCGCCGGTTTCGGTGGCCATGCATCATGCCGAATTCGGTCGGGTTTCCATGCGCTTTCACACCGACGCCGATGGGCTCTCCGTTGCCATGACCAGTCCCGATCCGGGGTTTGCACCTGCGGTCGCCGCCGCACACGCGGCGGAAGCCACCGCGAGCACCGAAGCCGCACCGCGCACCCAGCCGGCAAACGCTTCCTTCAACCCGGGCAACGATCTCTCCGGCAGCCAGACTCAGGGCGGCACCCGCAGCGGCGCAGGCCAGCGACAGGACGCTCCACCCCAGCCCCGAACCGTCGCCGAACCCTCGCGCGCACCACTGCGCGGAAGCGAAACCCCGGCCGATGATGGGCGCGGCGGCATTTTTGCGTGATCGAACTCCACCCCACTTGCTGAATTCTGAGGACACCTGATGAGCGACAAGAAGGAAAAGGATGCCAAGCCCAAGAAGAAGGGTGGCGGCATGATGCTCAAGATCGGTGCTGCAGGCGCGCTGCTCGCTGTGGGCGGCGGCGGGGCCTATGGCCTCGTGGCGGCGGGAATCATCGGCGGCAGCGGACACAGCGGCGAGAAAGAGGACAAGAACCCCAAGCTCGTGCGCAAGGGCGCGGAAGACCCCTATGCCCCGGCGAAGAAGGAAGGCGGCGAGGAAGGCGAGGGCAAGGACGTCGAAGGCGACGGCGGCAGCGAATACCGCACCGCCTATTACAGCTTCACCGAGGAGTTCACGTCCAACCTCAGGGATTCCGATGCGCTGGTGCAGATGAGCATCGCCTGCTCAACGCACCGTGACTACCGGGTGATCCTGTGGCTGCACAAGCACGAGCTGGCGGTCCGCTCCGCAGTCCTCACAGCGCTCGCCGATACCCCCGGCGAGGAAGTCCAGTCGGCCGAGGGCAAGGCGAAACTGCAGAAGCGTCTGGTCGCCACGATCAACAAGGTGCTGACCGAGGCCGAGGGCTTCGGCGGCGTCGATGCCGTCTATTTCAAGACGTTCATCGTTCAGTGATGCGCCAGCAGAGCACCCGGACCACCACCACACAATGAAACCCGAACGCCCCTTCGTCGCAGAACGACCGCTCGCCCGGCACAGTTCGGCACTGCTCCGTCCCGCCCCCGGCGCGGCGGATCTGCTGCCCGGCCTGGCCCGCGCGGGCGATCGCCTGGCGCGGGCCCTGCGCGGCGCACTCGCGCCGGTGCTGGGCGGGGCATCCGCAATGGTCGATTGCGCCGCACCCGTGGAGCAGACCGCCGGCGCATGCGGACTGCCGGACCTTGCCGCCTACAGCCTCTACGCTGTGGGCTCCGAGGCGCAGCCCATCCTCTCTGTCGTCGAAGGCGAGACAGTCCTCCGCCTGCTCGACCGCGCGTTCGGCGGGCCAGGCGAAGCGCCCTCGCCGCTCCCGCGGGAACTGTCACTGTCGGCTGAACTCATGGTCGGGCGGATCGAGGCCATCCTTGCCCAGCAGATTTCCGCAGCCTTCGGGCCCGATGCAGGTGCGACCCGCCCGCTGCGCCGCGCCCGGAGCCTGGCCGACCTCGCCGGCTTGGCCGATGAAACGCCGATGGCCATGCTCGCGCTCAGCGTGCGCGAAGGCTCGCGCGGCGCATGGACGATCCGGATCGCGCTGCCGATCGCAGTGCTCGCGGGATTGACCGGCCTTGTCGCCAAGCGCTCCGCACCGCCGCCTCGCGCGCCTGCCCGGCCGCTCGATGCCCCTTTTGCCGACATGCCGCTCACCGTGCGCGCGGTGCTTGTCGATGTTCCCTTGCCCCTCTCGGCGCTCAGCGGGCTCGAAATCGGGCAGGTGCTCGCCGTGCCGGTGGCCCGCAATGTGCCACTGCGCATTGCCGAAAGCGTGATCGGCCACGGCACTATCGGCGCGGTCGACGACCGTGTTGCCATCCAGCTTACCCAACTTTCCTGATATCCTGAAATGAGGCACCCATGACCTTCCAAACCCGCGGCTTCGAATTCCTCAAGGACGTCGACGTGCGCCTCACCGTCGAACTCGGCCGCACCGAGATGAAGCTCAAGGACGTGCTTTCACTCACCGAGGAAAGCGTTGTTCTGCTCGACAAGCTGACCGACCAGCTGCTCGACGTCATGGTCAACGGCAAGCTCATTGCGCGCGGTGAAGTGGTTGCGCAGGGTGAACGCTTCGGCCTGCGCATCGTCGAGCTGATCGGGCAGGAAGGTCAGGCCTGATGCTCTGGTATCTGCTCAAGCTGGCGGTGGTGCTGCCACTGATTGCGGGTCTCGCCTGGGCCAGCCTCAAGTTTGCACGGCGCATGGAACAGCGCTTCGGCCCTGCACAGGGCATGCGCAGCGTGAAGATCATCGAGACCCAGTGGCTCGGCCCCGGCCAACGCATCGCAGTCCTCGAATTTCGGGGCCGCGAAATCCTCGTTTCGGCTTCGCGCCAGGGTCTTGTCCGGCTCGCCGAAGTGCCCGCGCGCACAGCAGGCAACACCGACGGTCAGGAAGACTGAACCGATGAAACTGTTCACCCGCCTCCTTCCCGCGCTGGCCTGCCTGGGCCTTCTCTTTGCAGCCTTCGCCATTCCGGCCCACGCCGCCGACCTCGCGCCCGCCGCCGCCCCGACCGGAGCCGCCATCCCCGGCGCGCTCGATCGCGCTTTCGGCCAGCTCGCCGGCGCGCAATCGGGGGGAACCCTGTCGCTTTCGCTGCAGCTCCTGCTCATCATGGGGCTGCTCACAATCCTGCCCAGCCTCGTGCTGATGATGACGAGCTTCACGCGCATCCTCGTCGTGCTCTCGATCCTGCGTCAGGCGCTCGGTCTCCAGCAGTCGCCGCCCAACCAGGTCCTGATCGGGCTTTCGCTGTTCCTCTCACTCTTCGTCATGGCACCGACGCTCGACAAGGTGAACGCCAGCGCGATCCAGCCTTATTCCGCCGGCACCATCAATGCCGAGCAGGCCATCACCAACGCCGGAGGCGAATTCCACGTCTTCATGATGCGCCAGACGCGCGAACATGATCTGCAGATGTTCGCCGCGATGGCCAAGGCACCCAAATTCGCGAATGCGGCAGATGTGCCGTTCTCGATCCTCCTTCCCGCCTTTGTCACCAGCGAGCTCAAGACGGCGTTCCAGATCGGCTTCATGCTGTTTCTGCCATTCCTCGTCATCGATCTCGTGGTCTCCTCAGTGCTTATGAGCCTGGGTATGATGATGATGTCCCCCACCATCGTTTCCCTGCCGTTCAAGCTGCTGCTCTTCGTCCTGATCGATGGCTGGGCGCTGCTTATGGGCAGCCTTGCAGCGAGTTTCGGCTGATGAACGATACCAGCGCCCTTCTCGCGCTCGCAGACCGCATGCTCTGGGTCACCGCGCTTGTCGCCGCCCCGGTGCTGCTCGCCAGCCTTGCCGTCGGCCTTGTCGTCGGCGTGGTCCAGGCCGCAACCTCGATCAACGAGCAGACCCTCACCTTCGTCCCGAAACTCGCCGCAATCGCGCTCGTGCTGGTGCTGCTGGGCAGCGCGATGATGGGTTTGGTCGGCGACTTCATGGTCGAGATCTTCGCCCAGATCGCGCAGACCGGAAAGTGATGGACGCAAAGTGATCGCCCTCCACTTCGGCTTCGGCGCGCTGGAAGGTGAGTTCTGGCGGCTCCTCTTCGTCATGACCCGCATTGGCGCGGCCCTGCTCGCGGCCCCCCTGTTCGGAGCGGCGGCCGTACCGATGCAATTGCGCGTCAGCATGGCGGGCGCGGTATCCGTCATGATCTGCGCCTGGACGCCTGTAGCCGCACCGCCTGCGTTGTTCACGCTCTCAGGCATGCTGATCACCGCAAACGAGATCCTTATCGGCCTCTCGCTCGGCTTCGTGCTGCAATGGAGCTTTGCCGCGCCGCTCATCGCCGCCGAACTGATCGGTGGCAGCATGGGCATGAGCATCGCCACCGCCGCCGATCCCGTCAGCGGCGCACATTCGCCCGCGCTTGGCCAATACTTCTCGGTGCTGCTCACCGTCA
>CANFIV010000165.1 GCA_947446935.1 Sphingomonadaceae bacterium
AGTGCGATCAGGCCGGTATGGCTCGCAACGCCGGCTTTGGCATAGATGTGGGTGAGTTGCGCCCGCACTGTGCCGGGTGCTGCACCACGCAGACGCGAAATCTCGCCGATATCGGCACCTTTGATCGCGAACAGCGCGACATCGGCTTCGGCGGCGGTAAGCTGCCAGTCGAGGAACCGGTGCTGGATCAGGTCCGCCACCGCCTGCCGCGCCAGTGCCACTGCGAGGTCATCCTGTCGCGCCTGACGGATCAGCCCCTGAATCTGGAATGCGCCGACGACCACCGCGACAAGCAGGGCAATGGCCGCGCCGCCCTCGGCCGCGAGGTGGGCGGAAAAGCCTTCCTCCGCCACATCGCCTGCGAAATCGACCAGAAAAACGGTCGTAGCAAGCGCCTGCAAGGCCACCACGATTGTCATCGCGGCGGCCTTGCGTTGGGATTGTGCCTGTCTTGGTGACTGTGACTGCCTTGCCGAAACCATGGGCCCAATTAGCCCCCGCCGGGCAACATGGCCAGCGCGAGGTTGCGCTTCTGGCGGCGGCTTTCGAACACCACACCGCCGATATGCAGCAGGATCAGCGCATAGAGCAGATTGACGGCGGCTTCATGCACCGCGCCAAGCGGGCCTTCCTCGCCCTCTTCGCCTTCACGCTCGCCCGCTTCGCGCGCTTCATCTTCCCCTGCCTCTGCAGGTATAGGTGCTGCGGATATGGTCGTGGGTGCCCCCTTGTGTTCCGCCCCTTGCCCCGGTGGCAGGCCTGCCATGGCCACACCGGTGGCGATGATCACCAGCAATGTGCCCCAGATGGCATAAACCATCAGCGCACCGAGCGGGTTGTGTGACCGGTGCTCGGTTTTCCGGCCGGCCGAAATATCGCGAATGTGGGCCATCGCCCGTCCGGGACTTGGCGGGAAGGCGGCGAAGCGCGCCTCGGCGGGGCCGATCATCCCCCAAAGCAGGCGAAGGGCCAAGATAGCGGCCAGCGCATAACCAACCCAGACATGGTTGGCCGAGCCGGCTTCCGTGATCACGGCATTGGCAAGCACAGCCAGCGCGACGGCCCAGTGTGTCAGCTTGACCACCGGATCCCAGCGGCGATGTGTCGGCGTATCAATCATTGTCCTGCTCCTTCGCGTGGTTTGCGATCGGCAGGTGCGGCCATGTTGCGTCCGGCGCTATCAGTTGGGCGCTTATTCAGTCGGTGATAAGCGGATGCTTAGGCGCCCACAAAAGGGCGGCCCGGAACCGCGCATCGCAGGTCCGGGCCGCAGGAGACGCTCCGGGGGGAAGCGCCTCGGGGTATCGGAATGAAGCCTCAGCCGATGGCGCAGGCGGCCAGCACGGCAGTGCCAAGCTCACCGAGGCCGACCTCGCGAGCAGCGGCACCCAGCTCGATCGCGGCGGTCGGTGCTTCGGCGACCATCGCGGTTGCGCGATCCTGCACCAGCGTGTCCTGTCCGGCATCACGCATCAGCTTGAGCCCGCGGGCGCCGTCGCTGCCCATGCCGGTCAGCACGGTGCCCACTGCGGGCATCGCGCCGCGCGCGATCGAGCCGAACAGAAGGTTGGCAGAGGGGCGTGCGCCATCCACCGGATCGCGCGCCATCAGCCGCAGCTTGGCAGGCTGGCCGGGTTCCACCACCACGTGGTGATCGGGATCGGCGGCGATGTGGATCGTGCCGGGGTTCAGGCTCGCACCGTCCTTGGCCGCGCGCACGCTGCACTTGAGATCGGTGTCGAGCCGCTTGATGAAAGTATCGACCACCATCGGTTCGGCCTGAAGACACACCACCGTAGGCGGGCAGTTTGCCGGGAATCCCCCAAGAATCGTCATCAGCGCGTCGATACCGCCCATAGAGGCGCTGAACGCGACAATGCGACCGTTCCATTCAAAGGGCGCATCAGACTGCTTGTGTTCGCTGCGCGCCTTGCGGTCGTGAACATTGCTGTTCGCTGCCGCAAGCACGATCTTGCCGAGCTTGCCGACGGACTTGCTGAACTGTTCAGGGGTCGCCCGCAGCGGCTTGGGAAAACATTCGACCGCGCCGAGTTCATAGGCCTTGAGCGAAGTTTCGGTGCCCGCCTGCGTCAGGCTGGAAAGCATCACCACCGGCAGCGGATTGGTTTCCATGATCTCGGCGAGGAATTCGATCCCGCTCATCCCAGGCATTTCGACGTCAAGCGTTATGACATTCGGCTTCAATTCGGCGATCTGGTCGCGCGCAGCGCTCGCACTGGCGGCCACGCCAACCACGCGAACGTTCTTCGCCTCATCAAGGATGTCGGAAAACAGCGCACGCATGGCCGCTGAATCGTCGACCACGAGAACCCGGGCTTCATGCATGGGGAGGCTGACCTTCCTGTAATGGACCTAGCCTTTAACAGGCCCGTTTCGGGCGCCCCTCATTTGGCGCCTGTCTCGCGGTGCTACCCTGCCGGCCCCCAGCAAATTCTCCTCGGCGGTATAAGTATCTCACCATAAGTCCCGGGCAAGCCCACCTTTGCTGCTTTCCGCCTAAGACTTTCCCGACATGGTGCCTCGTGAGGAGCGCCAGCGAGGGAACAGCCTGCATGCCATCCATCACCTTGCCCCCCCGGTGCGACCGGGCTGCAGCCGAAGCGCTGCTTCCGGAAATGGTTGCAGCGCTTGGTTCAGGCGTGCTGCACATCAATGCCCGTGAATGCACCCAGATCGGCCAGGTCATGCTGCAATTGCTGGTAAGCGCGCGGCGCACGGGCGACGGCGCGGTGATCGAGCCGTCGCAGCCCTTGCGCGAAACCGCGCGCCAGCTCGGCCTCGAGGCGGAGCTATTCGACGGGAGCGCCGCATGACCACCGAGGAAATCCAGGCCATCTTTTTTGCCGAATGCGAGGAATCGCTGGCAGCAGCCGAAGCTGGCCTCGCCGCTTGCAAAGCGGGCGCGCAGGATGCCGACACGGTTAACGCTGTGGTCCGCGCGGTGCACTCGATCAAGGGTGGCGCCGGGGCATTCGGCTATGTCGAGCTTCAGGCGTTTACCCATATCTTCGAAACGCTGCTCTCCGATGTGCGCGAGGAAACCGTGTCGCTGACCGAGCCGCTGGTCGATCTGCTGCTGCGCGCGCTCGATACCTTGAGCGATCATGTCTCGGCCGCCCGCGGGATGGGCGATGTGCCCGATGACGTGGCGCTGCTCGCCGAACTGACTGCCGCACAAGCGGCCAACGCCGGCGCTGCGGCTGCTGCACCTGCGGCCCCCACAGCGCCGCAACCGGTGCCTGAGACGGCCAGCAATCAGGATCACGATCAGGAAGACGCGGGCGATCCCTTCGATCTCGATGCGATGCTCGACGATATCACCGGTGCCATGGATACGCCGAAGGAGGTGCCCGAAGCACCCGAGTGGCTTTTCAAGGTCCGCCCCCATGCCGGCGCGATGCGCAATGGGGGCGAACCGCTGCTGCTGCTGCGCGAACTGGTCACCCTCGGCGCGCGCTGCGTGGAGTGCGATTGCGGTGCGGTGCCGCCGCTCGATACGCTGGATCCCGGAGCCGGCTACCTCGGCTGGACCTTTGCCCTCGATGCCGATGTCAGCGAAGCCTCGGCACGCGATATTTTCGATTTTGTCGGTGACGATTGCGGCCTTGCAGTGGGCGCTGATGCAGCGATGCCCGCCGTCCGCGCCGCACCGCCTCCGGCCAAGGCTGCCCCGGCCGCAGCGGCCCTGCCCTCTGCAAACCCTGAAACGAGTGCAGCCCAGTCCGGCCCGGCACCCGCTGCAGGCAACGCCCCGCCCGCCCCTCCCGTGCCCGGCCAGTCGATCCGCATTGAACTTGGCAAGCTCGACAAGCTGATCGACGCTGTGGGCGAACTCGTGATCGCGCAGGCGATGATGGCGCAGCGCCTTGCCGGCGATGGCTTGGCGGTCAAAGAAGAGCTCACCGTCCTCGAAGGCCTGACCCGCGATATCCAGGAATCGGCCATGTCGATCCGCGCGCAGCCGATCGGTTCGGTCTTCAGCCGCGTGCCGCGCATCCTGCGCGAGCTCACGGCGTCCACCGGCAAGCATGTCCGGCTCGAAGTCTCTGGCGAAAGCACCGAACTCGACAAGACCGTGATCGAACGGCTCGGCGAACCGCTCACCCACCTTATCCGCAACGCGGTCGACCACGGCATCGAAAGCGCCGAGGCGCGCATTGCTGCCGGCAAGGCGGCGGAAGGCACGCTGACGCTTTCGGCCGAGCACCGTTCGGGCCGCATCCTTATCCGCATCGCCGACGACGGCGCGGGCATCAACCGCGAACGCGTGCTGGCCAAGGCGATCGAGAAGGGCCTTGTCGCCGCCGATGCCCAGCTCTCGAAGGAAGAAATCGACCATCTGATCTTCGCCCCCGGCTTTTCGACGGCGGCGCAGGTCACCAACGTTTCGGGCCGCGGTGTCGGAATGGATGTGGTCCGCCAGAACGTGAAAGAACTGGGCGGGCGCATTACCATCGACAGCGAACCCGGCTCGGGCACAACCTTTACGCTCACGCTCCCGCTCACGCTCGCGATCTCGGACGGCATGGTCGTCAATGTCGGCGATCAGACGCTGGTTGTGCCACTCGCAAACGTGGTCGAAAGCCTGCGCCCCACCCAGGCCGAAGTGCAGGGCCTTGGCGCCCACCGCGCCATGATCAACGTGCGCGGCCGGTTCATCCCGGTGCTGCCGTTGCATGAGGCCGTCGGCGCGCAGGGCGCGATCCATAAGGCCCACGAAGGCGTGCTGATCGTGGTGGAAACAGAAGGTGCCGGCCGCGCCGCGCTGCTGGTCGATGCCATCTGCGATCAGCGCCAGGTCGTGATCAAGAGCCTCGA
>CANFIV010000166.1 GCA_947446935.1 Sphingomonadaceae bacterium
CGCCGGGCGCTACACCATGCAGGGGCGAAGGAGAGCGGGCGTTTCACCGACAAGTTCCCCGGTAATTACCACTATGCCGGCTTTATCGCCCGGGCGCTGCCATCCGCAAAGCTGGTGTGCCTGCGTCGTCACCCGCTCGATACGGTTCTGGCGAACTTCCGCAACCTTTTCGCCATCAGCTCCCGCTACTATGACTACAGCTATGATCTGCTGGACATCGCGCACTAGTACGTGCGGTTTGACAGGCTGATGGCGTTCTGGCGCGAGGCTTTGCCGGGGCGTATTCTGGAGCTGCGCTACGAGGATCTGGTTGCCGATCAGGAAGGCGAGACGCGCCGCCTGCTGGCGCATTGCGGCCTCGAATGGTCCGATGCCTGCCTCGATTTTCACCAGAACGCCGCACCAGTCTCCACGCCAAGTGCAGCCCAAGTCCGGCGGCCGATGTATAAGGACTCCGTCGCGCGCTGGAAGCTGCACCGGGACGCGCTGGCCCCGGTGATCCGGTTTTTCGAGGAAGCAGGTATCGTTATTTAGCCGGGGCGACTGGGCAGGCGATAGTCTGACCCACGCCTTCGATGCTGGCCGCGCGCAAGGTGAGCACGAGGCCCTTGTCGCCTGCGATCTTGAGTGGCGTGCCGACTGCCTTGAAATTCGCGCCTGCCGCAACAAAGCAGCGCAGCGGAATACGCGCGGTGAACGCGGCGCCGGACGCGCCGAACATCGCCTTTGGATCGAACTTGAGGGTCGCGCCCGCCATGGTCACGGACACAGGGCCGGTTGCGGCGTCAAGCCGCCCGTCCAGGCGCAGCGCGAACTCTTCGTCGAGCTGGCGCATGAGATCCACTGCCGGGCCATCTATGGCGAGAGCGCCCGTTTCGCTCCAGTTGAACTGAACCGAATCCTCCTGCGCGCCGAGATCGGTGGTGTGCGAGGCGATGCCGGGATCGAGGCTGAGGTGCCAAGGCGAGGGGGCCTTGCCGAGTGTAAGGTAGACGCCCTCACTGGCCGAGGCGACCAGATCGACATGCGGGCTCTCATTGACCGGGCCCACCTTTGCGGCGTGCGCATAATCGAGCCCATAGCCCGCCGGGAACAGCGGTGCCTTGACCGGTGAAACTGCATCGGCTGGCCAAGGGAACGGGAGCTTGCCGGTGAAGCCGCGCGCGGGCTTGCCGTCTTTGTGCGCCACCAGAACATCGGCGACGCCCTGGCCTTGCGTGCCGGGCAGCCACGCCGCGACAAAGGCGTCCGAAGTGTTGATTTCTGGGCCGACGAACATTGGACGGCCCGAGAGGAACACCGAGACGACCTTGATTCCTTGCGCCTTCAGCTTGGCAAGCATCTCCTGCTCACCGGCATGATTGCGGAAGGCAAGGTTGGGCATGTCGCCCTGAAATTCGGCGTAAGGCTGCTCGCCGTAGACCACCACCGCAACATCGGGGCGGCTTGCGAAACTGCCGTCGGCGGAGATCGCGGCCTTGCCGCCCGCCTTGGTCACTTCGTCAGCAATCGCGCGGCCGATTGTCTGGCCATGCGGGTAGTCCGCCGCGGTTGTGTCGGTGCCCTGCCACGTGATCGTCCATCCGCCAGCCTGCATCGCCATGCTGTCGGCACCCGGACCGGTGATCAGCACATTGGCGCCGGGGCGCAGCGGCAGAACGCCGCCATTGTTCTTGAGCAGCACGAGCGATTTGGCGGCGGCCTCACGCGCTACGGCAAGGTGTTCGGGCGCGCCTACCAGCGACGGGTTGCCGCGCTGCACCGGGGTGGCGGAAAGAATGCCGAGCTTGGCCTTCACGCGCAGGATGCGCGCGACCGCATCGTTCACGCGGGCCATGGGCAGCGTGCCGTCCCTGGCTTCGCGCAAGGTGGCTTCGAACAGGCCTTTCCAGCTGTTCGGTGCCATGGCGAGATCAAGCCCCGCAGTGAACGTCTTCGGACAATCGGTTACGGTGCAGCCCGGGATTTGGCCGTGACCGTTCCAATCGCCGACGACGAGACCCTGAAAGCCCATGCGGCCCTTGAGCACGTCGGTGAGCAGGGACTTGTTGCCGTGGTTCTTCGTCCCGTTCCAGCTTGAGAAGCTGGCCATTACAGTCAATGCACCTGCATTGATTGCGGCGGGATAGCCCTGCGCGTGGCGGGCAATGAGTTCGCGCTCCGAAATCAGCGCATCGCCCTGATCCTTGCCGCCGTCGGTGCCACCATCGGCAAGGTAGTGCTTGGCGGTTGCGGCGACTTTGTCTCCCGCCAGGGGTCTGCCGGGCATGATTGCCCCCTGCAGGCCAACCGTCATGGCGCGGGCATATTGGGCGACCAGTGCCGGGTCTGCCGCATAGCCTTCATAGCTGCGGCCCCAGCGCAAATCCTGCGGCACGGCGAGGGTCGGTGCGAAAGTCCAGTCGATCCCGCTGCCCGCGACTTCAGCGGCGGTAACCGCGCCGATGCGCTGGATCAGCGCTGGATCGTGCGCGGCGCCAAGGCCGATGTTGTGCGGAAAGATCGTTGCGCCCGGAAGGTTGGAATGGCCATGGACGGCATCGATGCCGAACAGCATGGGGATACCCGCGCCGCTCTTGCGTGAGGCTTCGCGGAACTCGGTGACCAGCTTGTCCCACTTCGCGGCGTCGGCGCGCTCATCGCCGTAAGGGCCCGAATTGCCCCCCGCGAGGATCGAGCCGAGCGGATACTGCGCGAGATCGGCCGGCGTGATCGCGCTGATATCCGCTTGGATCATCTGCCCGATCTTCTGCTCCAGCGTCATCTTCGCGATCATCCGCGCAATGCGGCGCTCGGTCGCGGGGCTGGTGAAGGCCTTGGGGCTGTGTGCGACGGGCCAGAGTGCGGGATGGGCACGCGATGTCTCGGCATCCGGCGCAGCGAAGGCGCTCCCGGCTGTCAGCATCAGTGCTGCCACAAGCGCGCGCCGGACCATCATCGAAAGCCTCATCTTCAGGTGTCTGTGAACGTTCTCATTTGGTCCGTCGCATGGGAAAAGCGCAAAATCAAGCCGGTCCGTCAGTTTTCCCGGCCAAAACGGGAAAGGAGCAGCGCTGCCAGCAAGGCCAGTCCGGCAAAGAGCAGAAAAAGCCCCGAAAATCCGAAATAGGGCACCAGAGCCAGCGTGAACCACGGCATGACCAGCGAAGGCATAGTGTTGGTCAGATTGAACAGGCCAAGGTCGCGGCCACGCCGGTTGCTGTCCGGCAGGGTTCGCAATGTCTGCGCCGAGTGGAGGGCGAGGAAGATCGACGTCGAAAAACCGAACACGGCGTAGCTGGCAATGCCAAGCGCAATTGTCTGGGAAAGAGCCATGCCGATCAGCCCAACCGGCGCGATCAAAGTGCACATGATAAGCGGCGCAAGCGGACGGTCGTGCCGATCGGCCCAGCGCCCGGCGAGGAGCGCTACCGGGGCGGAAAGCACGAGCACGAGGCTGAAAATGCGGGCGGTAAGATGATCGCTTACGGCAGGATCAATGCCGCGAAACCACAGGTAGAGAAACGAGAACAGCGCCGCCTCGGCAACCTGGACGAGCAGACGCGCGCACCACATGCGCACCGCAGCACCCTTGCGGTCGAGTGGTTGAGCCCTCTCGGGTTGAGCCGCTGGCCTATCTTGCACCTGAGCCGAGACGGGTGCACCAACCAGCAGCACCGGCAGCACAAACGCCGCCACGATCAGCGCCACAAGCGTAAGCCGTCCATCGGGCGAGGCAAGGCCTGGGATCGTCACGAACACCCCGGCCAGCGCTCCCAGCCCCGGTGCAAAGGCGAGCAGTCCGCCAAGAAGCCCCTTCTGGCTATTCGGCACGCAGTCCGCCGCCCATGCAGAGAGCGGAGCAAGCATCATGTTGAGCCCAAGCTGCCAGAGCAGCACCAACGCCACGACTTGCGGAAGATTTGTGGCCTTGTGCACCGCCACCAACAGGCCGCAGGAGAGCACGAGCCCCAGCGCGACCCACCCGCGCCGGTTGCCGGTCACGTCGCTGCAGTAGCCGAACCCGATATACCCGAGGCTTGCGGAAATCGCGCCGACAAACGCGATATACGATAGCCAGACGACATCGTGTCCGGCACCTGCCATCCCCGCGACCCGCACCGGAAGCAGGATGGTGAGGAAGGGTATGTAGCCAACCGAACCACCCGCCCACGCCAGAGCATAGAGCAGGAGGAAGCGCTTTGGCTGCCGTGCCGCCGGCTCGCGTGACAACTTTTTGGTATCAGGCACTTACGGTTTGCTTGGCATCGGCAACCGAACCGCGTTCAACCAATGTGGCGGGAATGACTGTGAGTTCGTCGAGGGTGCCTTCACCCTTTTGCGCGGCGATGATGAGTTCAACCGCTTTCGATGCGGTCGCCGCGATCGGCTGGTCGATTGCGGTAAGTTGCGGCTGGGTGAACTGCATAAGCGGTGTGTTGTCAAAGCTGATGACCGAGAGATCTTCGGGCACCTTGAGCCCCAGCGTGCGCGCGACTTCGAGCGTGGCGAGCGCCATTTGATCGTTGCTCGCGATGATGGCAGTGGGAGGCGCACTTTGCGCCAGCAATTCCCGCGCCGCGCGTTCGCCCGAGGCATAAGTGAAGTCGCCCGAGTGCAGCAGGCCCTCGGTGGAAAGGCCGGCCTCGGCCATCGCTGTCTGCCAGCCATCGACACGCCAGCCGCTGAGATTGTATTCAGCTGCCCCCGCGATGAAGCCGATGCGGCGGTGGCCGCGCGCCGCGAGATAGCGCGTAGCTGTGGCGGCCGAGCCTTCATCGTCCATCGATATGGGCATGCCCACGTCGTCTTCCTTCGAGCCGATCCGTGCGAACGGAATCTTCTGCTCCGCCAAAC
>CANFIV010000167.1 GCA_947446935.1 Sphingomonadaceae bacterium
CAATCGGAGCCATGAGATATGACAGAACTGTGCAAATATGGGCACAAGTCCGCCTGCGTAGTCCTACGCATTCACGCCTGCGGGTGCCCCTCGCCAACGCGGGCTGGATCGGGCAAGATGATACGCATGACCCGCACCCTGCTCGCAGCCGCCGCACTTGGCCTGATCGCCTCAGCCGCCCACGCCGAAACGCTCTATGTCCGTGCCGGGCATTTGGTCGATCCGGAAACCGGCACTGTCCTCGCGGCCCGGTTGCTGCGGGTGGAGGATGGCCGGGTTGCGGCGATCCTGCCCGATGGCCCTGTTCCAGCCGGCACCAAGCTGGTCGATTGGTCTGCCTTCACCGTGCTGCCGGGCCTGATCGATTGCCATGTCCACCTCGCCGATACCGGGCAAACCGCCAATGTGGCCGAGCCGCTGCTCCATTCGCCGATGGAAATCGCCTATATCGGCGCGCGCAATGCCCGCACTACACTGATGGCGGGTTTCACCACCGTCCACGATGTCGGCAGCTTCCGCGCGTTCGCCGATGTGGAGCTGCGCGATGCGATCAACCGGGGCGATGTCATTGGCCCGCGCATGCAGGCCGTTGGCGCTTATGTCACCGTGCCCGGCGGGGGCGGCGAAGTGACCGGCTTTTCGCCCGAAGTGCGCATCCCTGATGATATGCGCGCGGGCGTCGTGACCGATGCGGCGGATGCGCGTGCCAAAGTGAACTACCTGTTCCAGCACGGCGCGGACTCGATCAAGCTGATCGCCACCGGCGCCGTGCTCGCCAGCGGGACCGAAGCGGGCCAGCAGGAACTGACCGAGGACGAAATGCGCGCCGCAGTAGACGTCGCCGCGGCGCGCCATTCGTGGGTCACGGCACATGCCCACGGCGCCGAGGGCATAAAGTCCGCGATCCGCGCCGGGGTGCGCGCGATCGAGCATGCCAGCCTGATTGACGACGAAGGCATCGCGCTGGCCAAAGCCAAGGGCGTGTGGCTCGATATGGATATCTACAACGGCGACTACATCGCCTCGGTCGGCCGCGCCGAGCATTGGCCGGAGAACTACTTGCGCAAGAACGACGAGACGACCGACGCGCAGCGACAGGGCTTCCGCAAGGCGGTGAAGGCCGGCGCGAAGATTTCGTTCGGTACCGATGCAGGCGTCTATCCGCACGGGCAGAACGCGCGCCAGTTTGCCTATATGGTGCGCTGGGGGATGACGCCGATGCAGGCGATCCAGGCTGCCACCACCAGCGCCGCCGCGCTGATGAACTGGGGCAAGGATGTCGGCGCGCTATCGCCCGGCCACTATGCCGACATGATCGCGGTGGCGGGCGATCCGCTGGCCGATATAACGACGCTGGAGACCGTGGCGCATGTGATGAAGGGCGGCGACGTGATGAAGTGAGGCACCCCTCCTTGGGTACTCAAGTCTCGCGCTCACCCGATCCATCGCTGCGGGCCAGTCGGTATCCCACAGCGGGCTCGTTTATGATTATCTCGGGATACTCATGACCGTCGCTCAGTTTCCGCCGCAAGGCACTTATCGCCACGCGCAAGTAGTCGATATGGTCCTCGTGCGCAGGCCCCCACACAGCGCGCAACAGATAGCGATGGCTGAGCACGCGGCCCATGTTACGGGCGAGTTCGGCCAACACTGCGAACTCCTTGGGCGTGAGGTGAAGAGGCTTTCCGCCCTTGATCACCGTGCGGCGATAGAGATCGATCGCCACATCGCCGGCGATGACCGGATCTTGATTCTGCGCGAGGTCAAGATCAGCCAAATTTTCGATAAAGCCGGTCAACCTAGCGCTCTCGCCCGCCAGTTCGTGCAACACTTCGGCCTCGGCCTGTCCGGCGCGTTGCAGCTTGCGCACCGCCGCAGCGATACCGTGCAATCGCGGCCTGATATCGTTGCCGATCGACCCGAGTAGCGCTGACCGCATATCGTCGCGTTCGCGCAGCACGATGTTCTCACGCCCCGCGCTTTCCAGTCGCGCCCGTTCCAGTGCCAAAGCCACCTGATCGAGCAGGCTTTCGAGCAGCGAGGCATGCTCTGCGGCGACCGGAGGCGCTCCGTCCTCGCGCGCCAGTCCAACGGCTGCCAAGGTGCCACTGGGCGCCGTTCCGGGAGCTGCGCAGACCGGATGAAACTGCCAGTCGGTCAAGCTGCCCCGAGCTACACCCCGACCCGCACGCGCCCCGCTCGAAAGCGCTTGTGCGGCGGCCGCCAGATCACCCGCCAAAAGGGCATCCACTCCCTGCGTTGCGGCGATACCATGTACCTCCGGCGCGGACGAAGCCATGCAGGCATGGCAATCGAAAATGCGCGCAAGTTCGAACACGGCTACTTCGGCAATGGCCGCCTCGTTGCTGCACGAGAGCAACCGCCGCGCAAAACCGGCAATCGTCGCATTGCGGTTGGCGTGAAACGCGGCCAACTCGGCCTGCACGCGCAGTGAGGTGACGAGGTGGCTGGTGACAAGGCCGACCAGCAGCAGCATCGCCACGGTCACCCCATCGGCGGGATTGCGGATCAGCAACGTGTAGTATGGCGCGGTGAAAAAGAAATTGAACGCAAGCGTGGCCACCACGGCGGCAAGTAACGCCAGCCAGCGTCCGGCAAGCGCGGCGGCTGCCAGCACCGGCGGCACATAGAGCAGCACGACCGAGGAACTACCCCATCGCGCGGGGATACCAAGGCCGATCGCGGTGGCCAGACCGATCATCGCCAGCACCGCCCCGGCACCCCGCCATGAAAGACTTGGCGGCGGCGCGGTCAGCGGGGAGGGGGCTTGGTAGATCATTGCGCCACACTACGGCGCTCAGCCCGCAAAGTCGCGCCTTGCAGTGCGGGCCTCCCTCGCAATCCACATGGAAACTTAATGCCATTCGCGCCCATCTCGCGCTGCATGACACAACCAACACCTGCCGTTCCTGCGGCCTCGCTCGCCCTTTCGCCACCTGCCCATGGGGCCAGCCGTGCAGCGCTCACGCTTGGCGCGCTTGGCGTGGTCTTCGGCGATATCGGCACCAGTCCGCTCTATGCGCTGCAGGCTACGCTTGATCCGCGCTATCACCTCGCCGAGACGGTAACCGATCTCTACGGCATCGTCAGCCTGATCTTCTGGGCCTTCGTTTTCGTGGTGACGATCAAATACGTCTTCATCGTCATGCGCTGCGACAATCGCGGAGAGGGTGGCAGCCTTGCTCTTTATGCGCTGATCAACCGCGAACTTGGCGCCGCCGCGCCGTCTCGTTGGCTCCTCACCGGCGCATTGTTCGCCACCTCGCTGTTCTTCGCAGATGCGATGCTCACCCCGGCCATCTCGGTGATCTCTGCGGTCGAAGGGCTCGGAGTGGTCAGTTCGGCGTTCAAGCCATGGATCGTGTGGATCGCGCTGGTGATCCTGATCGGCCTATTTGCCATTCAGCGCCGCGGCACCGAACGGGTGGGCAGCATGTTCGGCCCGGTCATGCTTGTCTATTTCGTGACGATCGCTGCAATGGGGCTCTATCACATCGCGCAGACCCCTGCGGTCCTTGGAGCGCTGAATCCGTTCTGGATGGTGGGCTATTTCACCGCGCACCCTCTGTTCGCATTCCTTTCCTTGGGTGCGATCGTCTACGCCATCACCGGCACCGAGGCGCTCTATGCCGATATGGGGCACTTCGGGCGCGTGCCGATCACCATCGCGTGGTTGTCGATCTGCCTGCCTGCGCTGATGCTCAACTACATGGGGCAGGCTGCCATGCTGCTGCGCCATCCCGAATTCGTCGACAACCCGTTCTTCCACATGGTTCCCCCGCAGTTGACGATCCCGCTGCTGGTGATCGCGACATTTGCCACGATCATTGCCAGCCAGGCTGTCATCTCCGGTGCCTTCTCGGTCACGCAGCAGGCGATCCAGCTCGGCTTCATGCCGCGCCTCAGAATTCTCCATACCTCGTCTCTGGCGCGCGGCCAGATTTACGTGCCGGCGATCAACTGGGCGCTGGCTGTAATGGTCGCTGTGCTGGTCGTGGGCTTCCAGGCCTCCGCCGCCATGCTGCCTGCCTATGGCCTTGCGGTCGTTGGCACCATGCTGATTACCACGCTGATGCAGTATGTTGTCGTTTTTCGCATCTGGGGCGGCCCGCGGTGGCGTGGCGTTATCGGCTTTGCGATTTTCATCACGATCGATCTGGTCCTCCTCGCCTCGGGCGCTGCCAAGCTGTTCGAAGGCGCCTGGTTCCCGATCCTCGTCGGCTTCATGATTTTCACCCTGCTCACCACATGGTCGGCCGGCCGTCGCCTGATGCGCGAATCCATGCAGGAGGACAGCCTCCCGCTCGCCGTATTTACCGCGTCCGTTGCCGGTTCTGTGCACCGCGTGCGCGGGACCTCGGTGTTCCTCTCTGCCTCACCTACCGCGCTGCCCGCTGCGCTTATGCACAATCTCAAGCACAACCAGGTCCTGCATGAACGCGTTGTGCTGCTGACCGTTCAGGTCGAGGACGTGCCGCAAGTCGATCCCACCTGCCGTGCCGAATTCCATGCCGAAGGCCATGGCTTCTTCCGCGCGATACTGCACTACGGTTTTATGGAGGACGTTGATATCCCGCGTGATCTCGCTGCGGCCGCCGTGCAAGCGGGCGCCACTTTCGAGCCGCTCCAAACCAGCTACTTCCTCGGCCGCCAGAAGCTGATCGCCTCTTGCGCAGTGCCGGGCATGGCGCTGTGGCGCGAACACCTGTTTGCGTGGATGCTCAAACTGTCCGAAAGCGCGATGGACTTCTTCAAGCTGCCAACCAACCGCGTGGTCGAACTGGGCAGCCAACTGCGCATCTAG
>CANFIV010000168.1 GCA_947446935.1 Sphingomonadaceae bacterium
CCGATGACGGAGGGGTAATCGGTCACCCAAACAACTTGTTCGCCGTCTCCGCCACGCGCTTGCCAAGATACTTCGCGCTTTCCAGCTCGGTCTCGCTAGGCTGCCGGCTGCCATCGCCGCCGGCGATCGTGGTCGCCCCGTAAGGCGCGCCGCCGACCACCTCATCAAGCCGCATCTGCCCCGCGAAGCCGTAGTCGAGCCCAACGATGGTCATGCCGAAATGCAGCAGGTTGGTCAGGATCGAAAACAGGGTTGTTTCCTGCCCGCCGTGCTGGGTCGCGGAAGAGGTGAACGCCGCACCGACCTTGCCGTTCAGCGCGCCCCGCGCCCAGAGGCCGCCGCCCTGATCGAGGAAAGCCGCCATCTGGCTGCTGATCCGGCCAAAGCGCGTGCCCGTGCCCACGATGATCGCGTCGTAGTGTTCCAGATCGGCAATGCTCGCCACCGGTGCAGCCTGATCCAGCTTGAAGTGCCCCTTCTCGGCAATCTCCAGCGGCACTGTCTCGGGCACGCGCTTTACATCGGCATGGGCACCCCCTGCGCGCACGCCTTCGGCAATGGCATGGGCCATGGTCTCGATGTGGCCATACGTTGAATAATAGAGGACAAGGACTTTGCTCATCGGATCGTTCCTTTTGGCTTTTGCGCGGGGGATCCCCCTCGCGCCTAACCCGATGACGCCTACTCCGTTCCACAACTCTGGCTCAGCCGGATAAACTCACGGAAAATGTTCGAATAAATCGAATGATCAGATCCCCACCCGGCATTTGCGCAAAAAGGCGTTTTCGCCTATGGGCCCTGCAAATGCCCCGGCCATGCGAAGGTGTGAACTCTTCGCCGCGCCGGGGTTTTTGATTTGCCGCGCAAGGCCTATCTTCGCAGCACGCTACAGAAAGACTCGCCCATGTCCCGTCGCCGCCAGATCTACGAAGGCAAGGCCAAGATCCTCTACGAGGGCCCCGAGCCCGGCACGATAATCCAGTATTTCAAGGATGATGCCACGGCGTTCAACGCGCAGAAGCGCGGCACCATCAATGGCAAAGGCGTGATCAACAACCGCATCAGCGAGTATGTGTTCACCCGTCTCGCCCACATCGGCATCCCCACGCACTTCATCCGCCGCCTGAATATGCGCGAGCAACTGGTGCGGCAGGTCGAGATCATCCCGATCGAGGTCGTGGTGCGCAATGTCGCCGCCGGTTCGATCAGCAAGCGCCTCGGCATCGAGGAGGGTGAGCCGCTGCCCCACACTCTGATCGAATACTACTACAAGGACGATGCGCTTGGCGATCCGATGATTGCCGAAGAGCACATCGCCTGCTTCGGCTGGGCGAGCAACGAGGAGATGCAGGACATCTCCAGCATGGCGATCCGGGTCAACGATTTCCTCGTTGGCCTGTTCGCCGCGATCAACATCCGCCTCGTCGATTTCAAGCTCGAGTTCGGCCGTATCTGGGACGGCGACTACGCCCGCGTGATTCTGGCAGACGAAATCAGCCCCGACGGCTGCCGCCTGTGGGACATGACCACCGGCGAAAAGCTCGACAAGGACCGCTTCCGCCGCGATCTCGGTGGTGAGGAAGAAGCCTATCAGGAAGTCGCCCGCCGCCTCGGCCTTCTCGAGAACGACGGCCCGCCGAGCGAAGTGCTCGATCTGGGCGCGCACCGGAAGCTGCGCACGAAGAAGTAAGCCTGTCGCCCCCCCTCCCGCTTGCGGGAGGGGCCGGGGGTGGGCCAGCGGCATTCCGCAGCATATCGTCCAAAGAGCGAGGGCCTCCGGCTGGCAAGGGCCACAGCCTCTGCATCCCTAACCCACACCCAACCCTCGTCATCCCCGCGCAGGCGGGGATCCAGAGCGCTCATCCCCCGACAGAGCAAACCGGAAGCCCTCTCCCCTTCAGGGGCGAGGGTCGGGAGAGGGGATCGACTCGAATCTCGCGCCGCGGCTCTAGTGGTTGAGGAAGCGCACCGTCTCGCTGGTCGCGCTGCACGCAAGCTGGCCCGAGGGTCGATAGGTCGGGTCATAGCGAACCCCACGCGCGATATTCCTGGCCGCATCGACGAACACGAAAGGCGGATAGGCGATGAGCGCACGCTGGTTGGCCGTATGGCCGGCCGCATCGATATCGTATTCGACCTTAACCCAGCCTTCGAAGCCCATGTACAGCGCCTCGTCTGGAAAATCGCTGCTCGTCGCCCCACTTGCCTTGAGCTTGGGAATATCCCCGATCAGCGAGCACTGCTGCTCGGTCAGCCCAGTCCGGGTGAAGAGCGCCTGCGCCTCCTGATACTGCTTGGCCACCGCAGCCACGCTCGCCAGCCGCAGCAGCGCGATCTGGCGCAGCGGATGGCCTTCCTCCAGGCGGCTGTCATCGGCCACCGCACGCAGCAGCGCGGTCTGCTCGGGGCCCTGCTCTCCGACCCGCCGCCGCGTCGCAAAGAAGGTCCGCAACGTATCCTGTGCAAGCGCGTCCGCCGCGATCAGCGGTTCATCCAGCGCCGGGCGCAGCACCGTCTCGATCTGCTGGAGGCCTTTTCTGCCAGACAAACTTCCGTTGGTGCTAGCGTCCATGGCCTCAAAGGCCCTCAGCGACGCGATCGCAGCCGCAGAGCCCGGGTCTGTCCGGCGCGGATCGGCCTCGCCGATCAGCACAATCGCCTGCGCCATATCCTGCCGTGAACGGTCGGTTCTGATGGGATCAAACAGCGCGGCCAGCGCTAAAGCCGCCCCGGCGGCCCGCTTGTCGCCCGCCGCCGCGCGCTCCGCGCCGCGTGCGCGCAGCCGTTCGACCACAGTCTTGCGCGGGATGCGCACGGAACTCGCATCGCTCGATGGTGCCGCCTCTCCGGGAACGAGCGGCGTCTGCATCTCGGTCTCGCCCAATCCCGCAATCGGCGCGGCCCAACTGGTGATGCGGTTGTAGAGCGGCGTCGTGACGTGGCCGACTTCGCCGGAAGCGTTTGAACAATGCAGTTCGACACGGGTAAGGTTGCGATAGAACGCCGGCAGCTTGGCGATGCTTTCGGGTTTCCACGTCCAGTCGCGCACGGCCTGCGCAAAGGCTGTCGCCGCCGCAAAAGTACCGCGGCTGTAGACGGTCTGCGCCACGGAAACCTGTCCGTCATCACCGATCGCGAATTCGACCACCGCCGAATCCTCGGGCCGCAGCCCCGGTTCTCCTGTGCAGCTGGGCACGCCCATGAACGTCGCGGAATTGAACGGCGATTCCTCGATCCGTCCAGCGCCGGTATAGGCCAGATACTTTCGCGCCTCGTCGCGCTGGCCGAGCAGCAGCATTGCCTGCGCCAAGTCCCCGCGCAGCGCCACATCGCTGAGTGTGGTCTTGAGTGTCAGCCCGCCGGAAAGGCTCAGCGCGCGGCGCAAATCCGCCGCGGCTTCCTTGTTCCGGCCCATGTTCATCAGCGCCCGTCCGCGCACGGCAAGGAAATTGGCGTGCGTATCCTTCTCCTGTGGCGTCTTGTCGCTGAGCTCGGTCATGGCCTTGTCGATGATCTGCAGCGCGGCCCCATCGCCATCGAACAGCTTGACCTGCGCCAGCCGCATCATCGCCCGCAAACGCAAATTGCGATCCTTGGCCGCAGCCGCGCGGGTAAACCAGGCCACCGCCGCATCGTAGTCAAAGCGGCGAAAGGCGGCTTGCCCCAGCAGCGTGTTGGTCGATGCGATTTCGTCGGCGAACCCCTCACCCGATGTCTCGAGTTTCGGCAGGCCGGCCAGAATCAGCACCGTGCCCTTTTCTTCATCCCCGCGCTCCAGCAGGCAGCGCCCATGGCGCACAGAGATCGCGGCGGCTGGCAGCGAACCGGGTTTGACCCGGGGATCGACCGCCAGCGCCTCGAACATCGGGATCGCCTTGTCGCAATGCCCGCTCTCGGCAGTCTCGCTTGCCGTGTTGAAAAGGTCTTGCAGAGATGGCTTGGCGGGCGCGGCCGCCACCTCGGCCGCAATCCCACATCCGGGTGCAGCAAGCACCGCCACCGCCACACCCAAGGCCGCCCGATACCGCAAACCGATCATTCCTGCCCTCCGGGTGCAGCTTGTCTGGCCCGTGCCATTGCGCGTAGTCTATCAAGCATGGCGAAGCCCCGCATCCTTCCTTTGGTCGCAATCTGCACCATTCTTTCGGCATCGGCCGCGTGGGGCGAGCCGCAGAGCGCGCCGGCCCATCAGGCCATCACTCGCGTCGTGCTCGTCGGCGCGCACTGGTGCGCACCCTGCCGGGCCGAACTGCCGGAACTGGGCGCGCTTGCCAGCGCCGCGCACCCGGCGCGGCTTGCGCTCGCCTGGATCGACCGCAAGCCGGTGCTGACGGCCCCTGCATCCGGCTTGGTCGAAGTCCTCTCCGTCAGCGCCGCGCAAGATCTTGTCGCGCGACACGGAGCCACCGGGCGCGGCGTGCCATTCGCCGTCGCCTATGGCGCAGATGGCAGGCCCTGCACCGTCTGGCGCGGCCCGCTCAAACCTGCTGACTGGCCCAAGCTCGAGCAAGCCTGCGGTGTCCCTCACTCCACCACAGGCAGCGCGATATAGCTCCCGCTGGCACCGCCCACGCTCACCTTCTGCGTCGCCTTCACGTAATCGCCCGGCTTGGCATCCAGGATCGAGGGCACGAAAGTCTGCGGGTTGCGGTCATAAAGCGGGAACCAGCTTGATTGAACCTGCACCATGATCCGGTGTCCGGGCAGGAACACATGGTTCGCGTTGGGCAGCTCGAACGTGTATTCCAGCGGCGCGCCTGCCTTCAGCGGCCGCGCCTCGCTCAGTGTCTCGCGGAA
>CANFIV010000169.1 GCA_947446935.1 Sphingomonadaceae bacterium
CCTCGTTCCTGGATCATTTGTAGTCACGCTTCAAAAGCCGCGCGAACGAGCTGGTATCCCCCGTCTGCGCCGAACGTATATAGTTCAATTGGCTATCGACGCCTTTTCGCGAACCGGATTGGTCAGCCGCGATGCCTATGCCCAGACGCCGGACGCTAACAAGGCGTCAAGGCGTGCTTGCGGCAATGCCTTAATAAAATGGGCCGTGTTGTTAACTAGCTCTATTAGAACATGGAAAGGGTTGGCGAGTTAAAGGAGCAGTACATCGACATATGGGATTGCACGCAGATGCCGAACATCTTTACTGGCGACGCCGATAACAACTACATCGTTTCTGCCAATGGCGACGATATCATCTATGGCCTCGACGGAGTTGACGAACTTCATGGTCGTGGCGGCACGGATCAGCTATTCGGCGGCAACGGCGAAGACAATCTCTTTGGCGAGGACGGCAACGATACGTTGGACGGCGGTGCCGACAACGACCAGCTCGATGGTGGCTTCGGCAACGATACGTTGACCGGCGGCACCGGTGACGACACGTTTTCGGTCAATGACGACACGGACACGATCACCGACTTGGGTCTCGGCAACGACATCCTGAGCGTTGGCCCGGGCGCCGTCGCCAATGCGACTGTCGTTCAGGCATGGACTGCCACCGCTGCGACAACCAATGATGGCGTCGCCAATCTGGTCACAGCCGGGTTTGCGGTCGATCTCAGCCTCGCCGGGGGCGGCGTTGGCTTTACGGTCACGAACACGGGCGATGCGACCAGCCTGACCGGCTCGGCGCAGGATGACACGCTCACTTCGGGCGCCGGTGCCGATACGCTTGTCGGCGGCGGCGGCAACGACACGCTGATCAGTCGCACCCACTCCGCGACCGCGGTCTACAGCGGCAACGAAGCCGACTATACGGTCACCAAGGTGGGGCAAGACACCTGGCAGGTCGTCGATACCAATCTCGCCGACGGCGATTCGGGCACGGACACGCTGATCGGCCTGCCGACGATCCAGTTCGCCGATGGGACTGTCGATCTGCCGGTCAATCATGCGCCGGTCGTTGCCGCGCCGATTGCCGGCCAGACGATCAACGAAGATTCGGCGCTGAGCTTCCAGGTTCCGGCCGGTGCTTTCAGCGATTCCGATGGCGATACGCTCGCGCTCACGGCCACGTTGGAAAATGGTTCGCCGCTTCCGGGCTGGCTCACGTTCGATGCCGCCAGCCAGACCTTTTCCGGCACGCCGCCACAGGATTTCAATGGCCAGATCGCGCTCAAGGTTTCGGCCAGCGACGGCGAATTCAGCGTCTCGAACAGCTTCACGCTGACGGTCAAGGCCGTGAACGATGCCCCGGTGATCACCTCGGGCGGCGGCGGCGCTGAAGCCAGCTACACGGTGCTTGAAAATACGACAGCGGTTGCGAAGATCGCCGCCAGCGATCCTGATGCCGGTGCCTACCAGCGCTATTCCATCGTCGGTGGTGCGGATGCAGGGCTGTTCAAGATCAGCTCGAAGACCGGCGCGCTCTCGTTCAACGGGCCCCAGAACTTTGAAAGCCCGGCCGATGCCGATCACAACGGCACCTACGATGTCATCGTCAAGGTCAGCGACGGGCGTCTGTTCGATACGCAGACGGTGCACGTCACTGTTGGCAACATCGCCAACGAGATCCTGAAGGGCAGCATTGCCGACAATGCCCTCCAGGGTTCCGATGGTGCGGACCGACTTTATGGCTACGCCGGCGACGACTCGCTCGATGGCGGGACCGGTAACGACAAGCTCTACGGCGGCCTCGGTGATGACGCTCTGCTCGGCGGCGGGGGCAACGACCGGCTCTATGGTGGCGATGGTGAGGATTTCCTGACCGGCGGCAGCGGGCGCGATGTGTTCGTGTTCGACCTTTCGCCGAACACGGCAGGCAATGTCGACGTGATCACCGATTTTGCCCACGGGCAGGGTGACAAGATCGCGCTCAGCATGGCCGATTTCACCGGCTTTACGCACACCGGCACCATCTCGGCGGACCAGTTCTATGCTGCGGCGGATGCGACAGCGGCGCACGACGTGAACGACCGCATCATCTACAACACCACGGATGGCGCGCTGTACTACGATGCGGACGGGCTTGGCGGGGCCGATGCGGTGCAAATCGCAACGATCCAGTCGCACGATACCGCGAATCTCGGGTACTACGACATCCTGATTGTCGCCTGATCGAATCTGCGTTGTGGACGGCATCGGTCCGCTCTCCAATGGGAGCGGGCCGATGTCGTTTTCAGGTCAGGCGGTTGCGCTCAACGCTGGCGTTCATGCGTTCGATCTGTTCGGGGGTCGCGTCGGTCTGGTAGCGGGCCTTCCACTCGGCTGCCGGCAGACCGTGGATGACCTCGCGCGCGGCGACTTTGTCGAGCGGCGCGCCCGCTTCGATGATCCAGTCCGCCAGACAATTCCGGCAGAAGCCGGCGAGACCCATCAGATCGATGTTCTGCGCATCATGGCGGTGCCGCAGATGGTGCACCAACCGGCGAAACGCGGCTGCAGCCTGCGCATCGGGCAGGGTTTCCAAGGGATCGTGTGTATTTTCGGCGGGTGAATTCGTATCCATATCGTTCGTCCTTGGGTTTTGACTGGGCATAGGCCATAGGGCAGCCGCATTCAAATCGAGGTGGTAGACGTGGCAAAACTGGATCCCCGCGGACGCAAGGTAAAGATCCTCGCCACGGTTGGGCCGGCGAGCCGGTCCCCCGAAATGCTCGAAAAGCTCTTCCGCGCAGGGGTCGATGCCTTCCGCGTCAACATGAGCCACGGCGATCACGCCGTGCATGCCGAAACCATCGCGGCGATCCGCGCGCTGGAGCGCAAGGTGGGCCGCCCGATCACCGTGCTGTGCGATCTGCAAGGGCCCAAGCTGCGCGTCGGGGCGTTCAAGGATGGCCGCGCCGTCATCCGGCATTCCAGCCATTTCACGCTCGACCGGAATCCCGAGCTGGGCGACGAGACCCGCGTGCATCTGCCGCATCCCGAATTGTTCGGCATCCTGCGCAAGGATCAGCGCCTGCTGATCGATGATGGCAAGCTGCGTTTGCGTGTGATCCGCGCGGACGAGAACGAGATCTTCTGCTCGGCCGAAGTCGGCGGTGTCATCTCGGATCGCAAGGGCGTGAACGTGCCCGATGCGGTGATCCCGGTGCCCGCGATGACCGACAAGGACCGCCGCGATCTGGCCTTTGCCGTCGGCCAGGGTGCCGACTGGATCGCGCTGTCCTTCGTCCAGCGCCCGGAGGATGTGGCCGAGGCCCGCCGCCTGATGGGTGGCCACGGCGCGCTGATGGCCAAGATCGAAAAGCCCGCGGCCATCGCGCGGCTCGACGAGATTCTCGAGATTGCCGATGGCCTGATGGTTGCGCGCGGTGACTTGGGCGTCGAACTCAACCCCGAACAGGTGCCCCCCCTGCAGAAGCGCATCGTCGAGAAGGCGCGGCGCGAGGGCAAGCCGGTCGTCGTCGCGACGCAAATGCTCGAATCGATGATCGAGAGCCCGACGCCTACCCGCGCCGAAGTCTCCGACGTGGCCAATGCGGTTTACGACGGTGCCGATGCCGTCATGCTGTCAGCCGAAACGGCAGCCGGCGCTTGGCCGGTCGAGGCGGTCACGATCATGGACCGCATCGCGAGCGAGGTCGAAGCCGATCCCGGTTACGCCGCGCGCGTCCACTTCATCGAAACGCGGCCCGATCCCACCACCGCCGACGCGCTGGCCGAAGCCTGCGCCAGCATTGCGCGCACCGTACCGATTGCCGGGATCATCGTGTTCACCGGCTCCGGCTCCACCGCCCGCCGCGTGGCGCGCGAGCGGCCCGGTGTGCCGATGCTCGTGCTCACGCCTTCGGTCATAACCGCGCGCAAGGTCGGCCTGCTCTGGGGTGCGCATGCCGTCACCACCAAGGATATCGGCAGTTTCGAGGAGATGATCGCCAAGGGCAAGCGCATGGCGCTGCGCCACGCTTTCGGCACCGCCGGATCGCGGCTGATCGCGCTCGCGGGCGTGCCCTTCGGAACGCCGGGCTCGACCAATCTGCTGCACATGGTCACACTCACTGGCGACGAACTCGCCAAGCATCAGGGCTGAAGCTGTCAACGCCGGATCGGCGTTCCTGCCGAAGTCGGCGCCGATCCGTCGAGATAGCTGGTCGACCAAGGGCCCACTGCGGTGCCTATGATCACCGTATCCTCGTCCGCGCCGTCATAATGGATCGCGCCTGCGGGTACGATAATCACGCTTCCGGCCGGATAGGACTTCGCCGCAGCCTTGTCGTTCGATGCGCCGTAGCCGATGCGCAAGGTGCCGCGCGCCACGAAGACCCGCGCGGTTGCGCTATGGCTGTGCGGCGCGTCCCACACACCCGCCGGGATCGAAAACGCATAGGTGAAAGCCGTGCCGGGCTGGTCGCGCCGTCCCTCAAGCAGGGCAAACCGCGTGCCGTGTGCGCCTTCGGTCTGCCAGGGAATCGCGGCAACGGTCCAGCCTTGCTCCGCAGGCGCTGGCTGGGCAGCGAGCGGTGTGGTGGCGATCAGCAAGAGCGGGGCAAAACGGTGCATGGGCATCTCCATGGCCCCAACGTTACCGCACCGCGCCTGCCCACACGTCCCGAAACATGCGCTCGAACCCGGCAAGGCTCTGCAAAGCAATCGGTTCTTGACAAAACAAACCATATAGGTTAAACCCCCGCGCAGATCGGGAGCGGGCTTGGCCGGCCTTGCCCTCGCTC
>CANFIV010000170.1 GCA_947446935.1 Sphingomonadaceae bacterium
ACATCTTCGACTTCATCGCCGACAAGGAGCAATACCACGCGCAGCAGATCCTGCGCCGGATTGCCGAGCCGGACCGCATCGTCAGCTTCCGCGTGTGCTGGGAAGATGATGCCGGCAACATTCGCGTGCAGCGCGGTTGGCGTGTGCAGAACAACAATGCGATCGGCCCCTACAAGGGCGGCATTCGCTTCCACCCGAGCGTGAACGAGAGCGTGCTCAAGTTCCTCGCGTTCGAGCAGACGTTCAAGAACGCTCTGACCGGCCTACCCATGGGCGGCGGCAAGGGTGGCTCGAACTTCAACCCCAAGGGCAAGAGCGTGCGTGAGATCATGCGCTTCTGCCAATCGTTCATGACCGAGCTTTACCGCCACATCGGCGCTGACGTCGACGTGCCGGCGGGCGACATCGGCGTGGGCGGGCGCGAGATCGGCTACATGTTCGGCCAGTACAAGCGCATCACCAACCAGTTCACCGGGGTGCTCACAGGCAAGGGCCTCGAATGGGGCGGCTCGCTGATCCGCACCGAGGCAACGGGCTACGGTGCCGTCTATTTCCTCGCCAACATGCTTGCGACCAAGGGCGAAGACCTCACCGGCAAGACGGCGGTCATCTCCGGTTCGGGCAACGTGGCAACCCATGCTGCAGAGAAGATCGTGCAGATGGGCGGCAAGGTGCTCACTCTGTCGGACTCGGGCGGCTTCATCCATGATCCGGACGGGATCAATCAGGAGAAGATCGACTGGGTGAAAGCCCACAAGACCGTGCGGCGCGGGCGCATCGAGGACTATGTCGCAGCCTTTCCGGGTGCGACGTTTGTCGCTGGCAAGACGCCGTGGGGCGTGCCTTGCGATGTCGCGCTGCCCTGCGCCACGCAGAACGAACTGCTGGGCGAAGATGCGCGAACGCTCGTTGCCAACGGCTGCCGTGCGGTTTCCGAAGGCGCGAACATGCCGACCGATCTGGACGGCGTGCACGTGTTCAAGGCCGCCAAGATCCTCTACGCGCCGGGCAAGGCGAGCAACGCCGGTGGCGTCGCGGTCTCGGGCCTCGAAATGAGCCAGAATTCCGGACGCCGCGCTTGGAAGGAAGAGGAGCTGCAGCAGCTGCTCAAGGACATCATGCTGGGCATCCACCAGTCCTGCCTCGACTATGGCGATCAGGGTGGCGGCTATATCGACTATGTGAAGGGCGCGAATATCGCGGGCTTCAAGAAGGTGGCCGACGCGATGCTGGCCTTCGGCGTGGTGTAACCCAGACCCTGCAGGTGCGTCAGGTCAGCTTCAGGCTGGCCCGGCGCACCAGCAGCGCCATCGCGGCCGAGCCGAGCGCCATCGGCAGCAACAGTGCGATGCCGAGGTCGTAGCTACCGGTTCGATCGGCGGCGATGCCCCACAGGAGCGGGCCGAAAATAGCCCCGGTCTGCGAAATCGTGTTGGCCATGGCGAGCCCGCCGGGTCGGTCCACTGCCGGGATCAACCGGCTGACCACGGCCAGTGGCAGCATGCTCGCGGTTTCTGACGCAGCAATGAACACGATATAGCCGGTGGTCGCGGTGATCGCGGTTCCGCCCAGCCACAGCAGCATGAGCCCAGCAGTCGCCAGCAACATCAGGCCGCCATACGTCGCCAATGTGCGCGGCACCGTCCGGCCGGCGAGTAGACTGACCGCCAGCAGGCCAATCGCGAGGGCTACACCCCCGGCCGAGATGATCCGGCCCACACCGGCCACATCCAGCCCCACATCATGCGCCAGCAATTTGGGTGCGGAAAAGATGATCGCGTTGATCGCGACGAAGTTGAGCGCATTGGCAAGGCCCATCATCAGCACGATCGGATTGAACAGCGCGCGCAGGAGGTTGTGGGGGACATCACCGATCGCGGCAGCTTCCTTCGCCAGCGTGCGCTGCAGCCAGCCGCGTTCCGCATCGCTCAGCCAACGCGCGGTCTCGGGCCGGTCGGGCAGGGCCAGCACCAAGACGATCGCCAGCAGCACTGAGGGGATGCCCTCGGCCACCAGCAGCCACTGCCAACCGTGCAGCCCCAGCCAGCCGTTCATCGCCAACAAAGGCGCGGCGATCGAGCCCATCACGATGAATGACAGCGGCAAGGCGATGTAGAAGCGGCTGATGGCCCAAGCGCGGTGCTCGCCGGGAAACCAGCTCGAAATATAGAGAATGACTCCCGGATAGAACCCGGCCTCCGCGACACCGAGAGCAAAGCGCATCGCGTAGAATTGCCACGGCGTGTGGATGAAGGCCGTCGCAATTGAAATTAGCCCCCACGTCAGCATGATCCGCGCAAGCCAGCGCCGCGCGCCGAACCGGGCGAGCAGGAGATTGGACGGCACTTCCAACAGTGCATAACCGGCAAAGAAGGCCGAGGCGCCGATGCCATAGATCGTTTCGCTGAAGCCGAGATCGGCGTTCATGGTGGCGGCTGCAAAGCTGATGTTCGACCGGTCGACCAGCGCGACGAAATAGCTGAGCAGGATCAGCGGCAATGTTCGCCAGGCAATCTTGCGGATCACCGCATGCTCGTTCGGCTCTGCAAAACCCGTCATCGCCTGCTGCCCCCCAAGTGTTCCCGGCTCACAGGCATCCACCTCGCGTCGATTCTAACAGCCGGGCTAGGGCCGTGGCAAGGCAGCCTGATCGAGGGGGGCACCGGACGGCTTTGACGATGCCCGTGCAGCAGTGTATGACCCGCGTCAGCAATCGAACTCCGCACCTCATATGGGGTGTGGGTTAACGTAAGTATTGCTTTGTGGTTGACGCTTTGGACGAATCGTCTTAAGCGCGCCTTTCACTCGATACCGGAAGGGTTATTGCGTCGGTTGGGATCCCGTGTTTTCGGGTGTCCTTCTGGCGAAACCAATTGCGTGTGCCGGGTGGTCGCGATGAGATGGGGCCAGGTCAGGTGCAAATGCACTGCCGCCTTAAGCCCTGTGGAGCATGGAGAATAGAGTGGCTCGTATTGCCGGGGTCAATATCCCCACAAATAAGCGCGTTATCATTGCGCTGACCTACATTCACGGAATCGGTGCGCACAAGGCAAAGCAGATCGCCGACAAGCTCGGGATCGATCAGACCCGCCGCGTGCAGGACCTGTCGGACGCCGAAGTGCTCCAGATCCGTGAGACGATCGACGCCGAACACACTGTCGAGGGTGATCTTCGCCGCGAAACCGCGATGAACATCAAGCGCCTGATGGACCTGGCCTGCTATCGCGGCCTGCGTCACCGCAAGGGCCTTCCGGTCCGCGGTCAGCGCACGCACACCAACGCCCGCACCCGCAAGGGCAAGGCTAAGGCAATCGCCGGCAAGAAGAAGTAAGGCGGCAGGCCCATTGATTTGGGCAGCCCCGACTTCGCATCACCTTTTCGACAGGACTAGAAGACAATGGCTCGCGAACCTCAGCGCATTAAACGGCGGGAGCGCAAGAACATCACCAGTGGTGTTGCGCACGTCAATGCCAGCTTCAACAATACCATGATCACCATCACCGACGCGCAGGGCAACGCCATTTCGTGGTCGTCCGCCGGCGCGATGGGCTTCAAGGGCAGCCGCAAGTCGACGCCCTATGCCGCGCAGGTCGCGGCTGACGACGCGGGCAAGAAGGCCGCCGAACACGGTGTCCGCACGCTCGAAGTCGAAGTGAAGGGTCCGGGCTCGGGCCGCGAAAGCGCACTTCGTGCGCTGCAGGCGGTGGGCTTCACGATCACGGCTATCCGCGACGTGACTCCGATCCCGCACAACGGCGTGCGCCCGTCCAAGCGTCGCCGCGTCTGATTCTGCCTTTGGCGGGTGCTGCCGGGGCCTCCCGGCACCGCATCCGCCCAATACCTTGATCGGTGGCGGCTTTCAGCCGATCGCCGACACCTCCGATAACCCTAGGGGAATTCCATGTCCGTCAACATCAAGAATTGGCAGGAACTGAAGAAGCCCAACACTCTCGAGATCAAGCCTGGCAACGATCCCAAGCGCCGTGCGACGTTCGTCGCCGAACCGCTTGAACGTGGCTTCGGTCTCACGCTCGGCAACGCATTGCGCCGGGTGCTGCTCTCCTCGCTGCAGGGCGCAGCTGTCACCTCGATCAAGATCGAGAACGTGCTGCACGAGTTCTCCTCGCTTTCCGGCGTGCGCGAAGACGTGACCGACATCGTGCTCAACGTGAAGCAGATCGCACTGCGCATGCAGGGCGAAGGCCCCAAGCGCCTCCAGCTCTCGGCCACCGGCCCGGGCGAGGTCAAGGCGGGCGACATCGCGGTGAGCGGTGACATCGAGGTCATGAACAAGGACCTCGTGATCTGCCATCTCGACGAAGGCGCGACCTTCAACATGGAACTGACCGCGGATACCGGCAAGGGCTATGTCC
Organism: Sphingomonadaceae bacterium; assembly: GCA_947446935.1. Lineage (GTDB taxonomy): Bacteria > Pseudomonadota > Alphaproteobacteria > Sphingomonadales > Sphingomonadaceae > Novosphingobium. The sequence continues at coordinate 4,374 of CANFIV010000170.1, forward strand.
CCGCCGTCGCGAACCGTCCGGTTGATGCCCCGATCGGCCTTATCCCGATCGACTCGCTCTACTCGCCGGTCCGCCAGGTCTCGTACAAGATCGACAACGCCCGCATCGGGCAGGAACTCGATTACGACAAGCTGAGCCTGACGGTGGAAACCGATGGCACGGTCACCCCGGACGATGCCGTGGCTTATGCCGCGCGCATCCTGCAGGACCAGCTCTCGCTGTTCGTGCACTTCGATGACCAGCTGCCCACCGGCCACGTGCCGGCAATGGGTGGCAGCGTTGCCACGCATTCGCCTGAAGAGAGCGATGCCAATCAGCTCAACCGCTACCTGCTCAAGAAGGTGGACGAGCTCGAACTGTCGGTCCGTTCGGCCAACTGCCTCAAGAACGACAACATC
>CANFIV010000171.1 GCA_947446935.1 Sphingomonadaceae bacterium
GAATGCGGCAGCGCTGGTGTACTTGACTACGGTGCGCCTGCCCATTGCGGAGAGCGATGACTTGCCCGGAATCTTCATCTTGCCTGGCCCCTTTGCTTGAATCGTCTCCAGCCGAATCCCGCCTGAAGGCGGCTTTTTTCCGGCCGGTCTTAATGTGATATTTGAAAGATTTGACGATCGTCCAGTTTTAGTCAAGCGCTTTGTCTGGAATTTGGCGAAGAGAATTTTTGGCGCGGCCCTGCCAACAGAGTTCCTCTCCCAACACCTCGTTTTGCGGCGAATAGAACTGCAAGCAGGCCGGCAGCCAGGATCACCGTCACACCGCCCAGCAGACCATGGTTGCCAAAGCCCGCGATGAGTGCCGAGCCCGCTGCTGGCCCGGCGATCATGCCGAGGCTGTGGGTGCATGCAACAAGGGTTCGGAAGCGGGCATCCCGACTCGTTGCCGTTGCCAGACCAGAGCAGCGGACGATCATCGCGGTTGAGCCGATGTTCAGAAAAATCATGGAAACAATGAATGGGAAGGGCTTGCCCGAGGCGGTCAACAGGACCGGCGAGGCCAGCATGAATGCGGCCAGCAGAGCAGTTGCCGGGAGAGGCAGGATCACCCTTTCGCGCATCACCGCGAGCGCTGTCGCTGCGCCGACCAGCGAGCCGAGTGCGACCGCCTCGCCGATCACGCTTTCCGCAATCCCGGCTTCGGCTGCAAGCGCGCCGGCGAAGCTCCACACCAGCATCGTGCCAGCGACGAAGCAGAAGGTCGCCGCCGCCAGGGCCCAGCCGGCCGGGGGGACTCGCGCAGCAGGTTCCGGGCTCTTCAACTCGGCCAGTTGCCCGGCCGCCATGGTGCCTCTCTCTGTCAGCATCAGCGCACCGCCTGCGGCTGCCGGAGCCAGCGAGAGGAGCGCCAGCGCTGCACGGGGGCCCAGCGCCGCAGCAAGTGCGGGCAAGGCAAGCGAGACCAGCGTGGCCAGCAGCAGTTGCAACACAAACATCCCGCCATAGGCCCCATTCGGACGTTGCGCCGCGCAGAGCCCCATCGCGCGGGCAAAAACCATGCCCATTGCCGCGCCATAACCAAAGCGCAGCAGGAACACGGGGACAAGCGCAATGCTCGTTGCAGTCAGAAGGCTGGCGAGGCAGGCGAGAGCGGCAGCTGTAAGGAACACGCCGCCGGGCAGCCGGTGCCCGAAGCGCCATACCCCTAGCGCGCCGATCGCCGCCCCGGCCTGCGTGCCGCCTACGATCAGCCCGTGCGCGCCGAGCGGAACCGGCCCCGCTTCGGACAGTAGCGTGAGAAAAACAGGGTCGATGGCCGGTTGGAGGCATCCGAATGCCGCCGCAAGCATGGCCGCAGGCCATGCGGCCTGAACCGGGATCGCCCGTTCTGGGCGCCCGGCGCGTATCAAGCTTGGTGATCCGGTTTCGGGCATCGCGCACTCACAGCTTGCGGCACGCGGTGCATGCCTTTGCCATTCCGTGCAATCCCCGTCCTGAACGTACTGGTCGCCTTAGAGGGCTCCGCGCGTTCTTATCCCTGCGGCACAATCTGCTCTGGCTTGATCGACTTGGCAAGGTCCACCAGCGTCTTGGCCGCAAGGGTTGTGAACAGTGGCATCTTGGCCGCCCAGGGCTTCTCGAAACCCAGAAACGGGGTCGATCCTTCCATCGAGGCGCTGATGAAGAGCGCGACGGTGTGGACCTCGTCGGGCGAGAGCGCGGGATTGACCGCGTGGACCGCATCGCCGATGAAATCGTGGACCCGCTGATAGAACGCGCGCACCCGGTCCGCCACGAAAGCGTTGGTATTGGCCAGCGCCCAGAGCTCGGTAAAAAGGCGCGTGGTGCGCTTGCCTGCAATATCATCGAGGCAGATCACGATGATCAGCCGCAATTGCTCCTCGGGGGTGATGCCCGGCTGACGTACTTCGCTTTCGAGCAGTTTGTCATAACTGTCGAGCAGCTCGTCGAGCATGATCTTGATCAGCATTTCCTTGCGCGGAAAATGATAGCTGACGTTGCCGACTTTCATGCCGCTGGCGGTCGCAATGCGGCGGATCGTGAAGGCACTCGCACCTTCCTCGATCAGCACCGTGTGCGCCGCTTTCAGGATGGCATCGACAGTTTCCGTACCGCGCGCATACGTACCGGGCCGATGTCCCGGCGCCATGGACTCGTCGGGCTGCGCCCCATCGACAGTGCCAACACCGCTGATCATTCCCTCCGCCTAGCACGCGGTCCAGAGCCTCGCCAGCCCCGGTGCAACTGCCCTTTCGGCAAATCGCTCTTGACGGATACTTGAAGATTGTACAAAATCTAGGCTCAGTAACTAAGATTCTGAAATTCAACAAAAAACTGTTCGATCACTCAGGCTTGGCGGGCAATTCCCGCTTAAGAGCCGGAGCGGATCGGGTCATTTCGTTCCTACCCGGGGCCTTGGCTTACGCCAGGCTCGCCCGTCCCCAGAAAGGACCAGCATGGCGATCTCGCTGACCATAAACCGCAAGGCCCGCACCGTCGATGTCGAGCCTGACAAGCCGCTGCTTTGGGTGCTGCGCGAGGATCTTGGCATGCCCGGCACCAAGTTCGGCTGCGGAGCTGGCCTCTGCGGTGCCTGCACGGTGATCCTGAACGGCGAGGCGGTGCGCTCGTGCCAGACGCCGCTGGCCGATGCGGCGGGCAAGGACATCGTGACGATTGAAGGCGTCGCCGCGCTGCCGGTGGGGGCCAAAGTTGTTGAGGCATGGACGGAGCTTGATGTTCCGCAATGCGGTTATTGCCAGGCGGGCCAGATCATGTCGGCCACCGCGCTCCTCACCGCCACGCCCAAGCCCACCGCTGATGAGGTGACTGCGGGCATGGCGGGCAATGCCTGCCGCTGCGCCACGTATCTGCGTATCCAGAAGGCCATCGCGCAGGCCAGCCATGCACTTGCGGGAGGCGCAGCATGACCGCTGTTGCCCTCAATCGCCGCTCGTTCCTCGTCGCTTCGCTGGCCAGCGGGGCAGCGCTGACGTTCGAGGCCAAGCTCGCCTTCGCCGCACCGGGTGCCAAGGAACCCGCAATGCTGGGCGCCTTCATAAGCATCGCGCCCGACAACACGGTGACCATTCTCGCCAAGAACCCCGAGATCGGGCAAGGCGTGAAGACCATGCTGCCGATGCTCATCGCCGAAGAGCTTGATGTGGCTTGGAGCCAGGTGCGCATCCGGCAGGCGGACGAGAACCAGGACAAGTACGGCCCGCAGTTCGCCGGCGGCAGCATGACCACGCCGCTAAACTGGCTGCCTGCGCGTCAGGCGGGGGCGGGCGCGCGGGCCATGCTGATCGCCGCTGCCGCGCAGCAGTGGGGTGTTGCGACCGCCAGCCTGACAACCGAGGCTGGCATGGTGAAGCACGCTGCCAGCGGCCGCTCGATCACATATGCCGCGCTAGGCCCGGTGGCGGCCAAGATCGCCGCGCCCGATCTGGAGAAGGTGGCGCTGAAGTCGCCGAAAGACTTCAAGATCGTCGGCAAGCCGATGAAGGGCATCGATACCGCCGCCATCGTGAAGGGTGAGCCACTGTTTGGCATCGATGCGCACCCGGCCGGCATGGTCTATGCCGCGATGGTCAAGTGCCCGGTGCTCAGCGGCACCCTCAAGAGCTTTGACGACAGCGCCGTGCGCAAGGAGCGCGGCGTGATCGCGGTCGTGCCCGTCACCGATGGTGAGGTTCCGGCAGGCAAGCACAATGCCGTGGCCATCGTGGGTGACAGCTGGTGGCGCGTGCACAAGGCGCGCGAAAAGCTCGTCGTGCAGTGGGATACCGCGGCGCACGAAGGCTTCTCGACCGAAGGCTATGCCAAGCAGGCCAAGGCACTGCTCGGCGCGGCACCCACGGCCGATCTGTTCAAGGTCGGCAATGCCGATGCCGCGCTGGCCAAGGCCGCCAAAGTCATCACGGCGGACTATGACTATCCGTTTCTCGCCCACGCCACGCTCGAACCGCAGAACTGCACGGCGCTGTGGCATGATGACGGCAAGCTCGAATTCTGGGCACCGACGCAGGACCCGGGCACTGCGCGCGGCGATATCGCCAAAGTGCTGGGAATCGCGCCCGCTTCGATGACGATCCACATGACGCGGATCGGGGGCGGATTCGGCCGCCGGCTGATGAGCGATTTCATGATCCTCACCGCCTGCATTGCTAAGGCCGTGCCCGGCCGCCCGGTCAAGCTGCTCTATGATCGCACCGACGACATGCGCAACGATTACTACCGCCCAGCGGGGTGGCACCGCATGACCGCCGGGATCGATGCCAATGGTGCGATCACGGCGTTCAAGGACCACTTCATCACGTTCGGCGCGGATGGCAAGCCGATGCGCGCGGCGGAAATGCGCGCGACCGAATTCCCGGGGCCCGTCATCCCCGATGCGCACTACGGGATGTCATTCATCCCCACCAACCTTACCACCGGCTGGTTGCGCGCGCCGACCTCGAACGCGGTTGCTTTCGTGTTTCAGGGCTTCCTGGACGAAGTGGCCGAGGCGGCCGGGCTCGATCTGCCCGAGCTGATGCGCCGCACTTTGGGCGCGCAGCGCACTTTGCCGCCGGAGCCCGATGACACCCCCTTCGATACCGGCCGCGCGCGCGGCGTGATCGATGCGGTGTGCAAGTTCGCCAGCTGGACCGGCAAGCCTTCGGGCACCCCCGGAAAGGGGCGCGGCTTTGGCTTCTATTTCAGCCACCGCGGTTATTTTGCCGA
>CANFIV010000172.1 GCA_947446935.1 Sphingomonadaceae bacterium
CCGAAGGTGATTTGCGTGCCGGGGAACAGGGCTTGTACCGCTTCGGCCAGCACGTGGGCATAGTCGTGGCGCACCAGTTCGAGTGCATCGGCTTCGTCACGCGCGGTGACGAGCGCGAGTGCGGCGTCACCTTCGAAGGGGCGGGTGATGTCGAAAAGCTCACCGTCCACGCGCGCGCCGATCGCGGCCTTGGCAAGGCCCGGGCCAATCGCGGCGGCAATGTCTGCCGGAGTGGTGCCGGGCGCAACTTCACGCACGGAACCGTCGGGCAGGGTGATCTTGAACATTTCGGACATGGACGCTCTCGCTGGTTTCGCCGGGCAGGCGATCAGGGGCGCTTTGGCAGAAACCAGCGCGCGCCGGAAGGCCAGTTATGCGTGTCGTTTGCTAAGTCGCCCCAACCAGACCGCCAAAATCCAGCCAGCCGCCATGCAGACGAACGGCATGACCGGGTAGTGGAAGCGCGACTGGCCGGAGAAGACCATCGCAATCGCGCTGGGATAGAGCGCGATACCATAAGGCAGAACCCACCAGTCTATGACGCGTGTCTCTGCCGCCCGGCGCTGGCGGATCATCAGCACGGCCGCCACCGCGAACAGGCCGAGTAGCGCGAAGTACCATAACTGGTTGGCCACCCGCAGCAGCGTGAAGGCCATGGGCGCTGCGCGGTACGCGGCAGAATCGGTTTCATAGGCCCATTGGCCCTCGCCGTCCGGGCCCCAGAGCCGCACGAGCTTCATCGGCATGAGCTTCAGGAACTGCGCGGGGTGCGCCTTGATCCATTCCTTTCCGAGGCGCGAGGCTTCGGCATCGTATTCCATTTCGTTGAGGCCCGTGCGCGCATCGAGTGCTTTCACCGCTGCGTCTTCAGGCGTGAAGCCACCGCGCGCGCTGTCGTTGTTGCCGGTCAGGAGCGTAATGCCGCCATTGGTCGAGACCGGAATCCATGCGCCCATCGCGGCGTGGTTGCGCAACGTCCATGACGCGACGACCAGCGCAGCGACCGCGATGATGAAGGCCCCCCGCGCGATCACGCCGGGTGTGCGGCGCACGATCTGGCCATCGCGGAGCAGGCCGATCAGGCAGATGACAGGCACGACCAGCAGAGTCTGCGCCTTGACCAGCGTTGCCACGCCGAACACCAGCCCCGCCAGCACCAGTCGCAAGGCGCCCTTGCGTGCAATCAGCAGCCAGCAACCCCCAAGCAGTAGTGTCGTGTAGAACACTTCGGTCAGCGCCTGCGGCACATAGAGGATCGAGTTGGGATAGATTGCGAGCAAGAGCAACGCGATGCGCGCGCCCAGTTCGGAGCCAAACACGTGCCGCGCCAGATCATAAGTCAGCCACGCGGCGACCACCGCGCAAACGAGATTGAGCAAACCCACCGTCAAGGTCGATGTGCCGAGCATTCGGAACGCGAGGCTGAGCGCAAGCGGCCAGCCGGGCGGCCAATAGGCGGTCGGCTCGCCGTGATCGCCGAGGTAGCCGAGCCCCTGCGCGAGCATGTCGGCGCGCGAATAATACCAGGCCGCGTCTGAGCTTGGTGCGACATCCATGAGGATCGCGGCGGCGCGCAGCAGCGTAAACAGCGCAAAGAGCGCGAGCAGGGCGCTTCGGCTGGTAGCAAACCAGCCTTGCGCGGAGAGAAAGCGGGCCTTCATGCCGCGCGCGCTAGCACGGGGGGTGTAAAGATAGCGTTTGTGCCCCTTTGCCCATCGGCGGCGCGGTGGCACAAGGGCGCGATGACCGAACACTTCACCCTGCCTTCGGGCGAAAGCATGGCCTATCGCTATCTGCCGGGGAGTCTGCCCGCGATCGTGTTCCTGCCCGGCTACATGTCCGACATGGCGGGCGGCAAGGCGCAAGCGGTGCTGCGCTGGGCCGAGGCTGAGGGCCGCGCCTGCCTGCTGCTGGATTACACCGGCTGCGGGCAGAGTTCGGGCACCTTTGCCGATGCGACCCTGTCCGGCTGGCGCGACGAGGTTGTGGCGCTGATCCAAGGCCTCGGGATCGAAAGCGCTGTGCTGTGCGGATCGAGCATGGGCGGTTGGCTGATGCTGATGGTGGCGGAAGCGCTGCCGGCTGTGGTGACAGCGATGGTCGGTCTCGCGCCCGCGCCGGATTTCACCGACTGGGGCTATGATGCCGCGCAGAAGACGCTACTCGCGCGGGGCGAGACGCTGTTTCAGGACAATCCTTACGGCCCCGAACCGACGCCGACTTATGCGCGGTTCTGGGCGGCGGGGCAGCAGAGCCTGTTGCTGGCGCGCGGGATTGCGTTCGACGGGCCAGTGCGGTTGATTCATGGGCAGGCGGACCCCGATGTGCCTTGGGAGGTTTCCCTCAAACTGGCGGCGGCGCTGCGTTCAGCCGATGTGCAGGTCCATCTGATCAAGGACGGAGACCACCGCCTTTCGCGCCCCGCCGATATTGCGCTGCTGCTACGCACGCTGGGCGCGCTCGGCGGAACGCCGGACCCGGCCTGAAGGACCTTTCCATGTTGCTGTTGCCCCTTGCGATGTTCGCTGCCGAACCGGTCCAATCTGCAGTCGAGAGGCCGGTCGTCTGGCGGCAGGTCGGGCCCAATCCTTCGCCCCAAGCGCCCTCCGCGCTGCCGATCCCCCGGCGCAAGCGTGTGACCGAAGTGCCGCCGCCTGTGCCCGGTGCGGCGCAGCCCGCGACGCAAAGCGCTGCGCCGGTTGCGGCCCCTGCCCGGGCAACCACACGCTATTCGCTTTGCCTCGCCGCAGGCGAAAAGGACCTGACGGCGGGCATCGCCGCCGCGCGCGCGTGGCTTGCCGAAAGCCAGCCCGGCGGCGCGCCCAACCCCTCCCGGGGCGCAGCGGCCCAGTGTCTTGGCCAACTGCTCGTGCAGCAGGGCGATTACACGGGAGCCGAAGCAGCCTTTGCCGAAAGCGCGGGGCAGGTGCCCGTCACTGACCTGGCTGCGGCTGCAGCGCTGCAGGCCATGGCCGGCAATGCCGCGCTCGCCGGTGGCCATGCCGAAGGGGCGCTGACGTGGTTCGACAAGGCGTTGTCTGTCGCCCCCGCAAAGGCTCCCACCGCCGAGGACAACGCCGCGCGCGGGGCGGTGCAGATTGACCGGTCGCGCGCTCTGGTTGCGCTGGACCGCCTGCCGGAAGCGAGCGGCGCGCTGGAAGAGGCGCACCGGCTGGCTCCGAATGACCCCGAAGGCTGGCTGCTTTCCGCGACGCTTGCGCGGCGCGGCAAGGATATGGAGCGGGCGCAGCGCGATATCGAGGTGGCTGCCTCGCTCGATCCGCGCGGCAGCATTCTCGGCCCGCAGATCGGCCTTGAGGCAGGCGTGATCGCGGTGCTCGGCGGGCGTGATGAAGCCGCGCGCAAATCGTGGGAATCGGTGCTTGCACTCGGGCCTGAAAGCGCGGAAGCCAAGACGGCGCGCGGGTACCTGGACCAGCTTGGTCTCCCCGCCACCACCACGCCTGCGCCGCAAACCAGTCCGCCGGAGAGCCCGCGATGATCCAGAAACCCCTCAAACTCGCCGTGCTTGATCTGGTGCCTGTCCGCGAAGGCGGCACCGTCAGCGAGGCTTTTGCCGAAACCGCCGCGCTGGCCCGCACCGCAGAAGAGCTGGGCTACACGCGCTTCTGGGTGGCCGAGCATCATGGGATGGAAGGCATTGCCGGAGCCGCCGTGTCGGTCGTGCTTGCGCATATCGGCCACGCCACCACCCGTATCCGCATCGGCTCAGGCGGCATTATGCTGCCGAACCACAATCCGATGGTGATCGCCGAACAGTTCGGCGCGCTCGATGCGCTGTTTCCGGGCCGGATCGATCTCGGGCTCGGCCGCGCGCCCGGGGCGGATCAGCGGGTGATGCGCGCGCTGCACAAGGACATCAACAAGGCGGCGGAGGAGTTTCCCTCCGACGTGGTCGAGCTGCAACTGCAATTCGCGGGCGATCCGCGGCTGCCGATGCAGGCCACCCCCGGCATCGGCGCGAACCCCGAAATGTGGATTCTGGGCTCGAGCCTGTTCGGTGCGCAGCTCGCAGCGATGCTGGGCCTGCCCTATGCGTTCGCCTCGCACTTCGCGCCCGACCATCTCGATGCGGCGCTCGCCCTGTATCGCGAGCGGTTCGAACCTTCGGAGCGGCTGTCCGAGCCTTACGTGATGGCTGCGATCAATGTGATCGCAGCCGAAACCGACGACGAGGCCGTGCTGCTCGCGTCTTCGATGGATCAGTCGTTCGTTCGGCTGCGCACCGGATCTCCGGGCAAGCTGCCGCCGCCGATCCCCGGCTACCGCGAGAGCTTGCCACCTGCCTCGCTCGCCATGCTCGATCACATGCGGCAGGTCAGCGCGATCGGCAGTGTAGAGACGGTGGGCACACGGCTCGCGGCGTTTCAGGCGCGCACCGGTGCGGACGAGCTGATCGTCGCGGGTGCAACGTTTGATCCGGCGATGCGCCATCGCAGCCTTGCGCTGACCACTGAGGCGGTGGCGCTTGTAACGAAGGGTGCGACCAGCGCGGAGGCCGCCTGACATCGACGCATCGTCCGCTATCGCGGCCAAATCTTAAAGGTCCTCCCGCTTGCCCTTGCGCCGATGCCGGAGTAGGTTTTGCATGATTAGTTCATCGCCGTGACATAATATTACGCATAGAGAACTATAATCGGCGCAGGCCCTGGGACACTGCGCTGGGAAGCAGGAGCGACCATGGCCACCAAATCCGCCACCAAAGC
>CANFIV010000173.1 GCA_947446935.1 Sphingomonadaceae bacterium
GGCGGGTCTGGAAATGACGTCTATTATGTCGACAACGCGCAGGACCGCGTGGTTGAAACCAAGTCTCTTACTGATTTGACCGACGCTGGCGGGATTGATGTGGTTCGCAGTTCGGTATCGTTCGCACTCAGCGCAGATGGCACCGCGCGGTTCGTCGAGAACCTGCAGCTGCGGGGCACGGCGGCGATCAACGGCACTGGCAACGACCTGGCCAATGTCATTACCGGGAACGCGGCAGCCAACGTGCTAACCGGGCTTGGCGGCAGCGATACCCTCAATGGCGGCGCTGGGGCCGATACGATGATCGGTGGGCTGGGCAACGACCGGTATGTGGTCGACAATGCTGGTGACGTGGTGACCGAGGTAGCGGGCCAGGGCACCGACCTCGTAATCGCATCGGTAACTTGCACGCTGGCGGCTAACGTCGAAAAGCTGACGCTTTCGGGCACGGCGGCGATCAACGGCACTGGCAACGGCGACGCCAATGTGCTCACCGGCAACGCGGCGGCCAACGTGCTTGCCGGGATGGACGGCAATGACACGCTCACCGCGGGCCTCGGCAATGATACGCTGCTGGGCGGCGCGGGCAACGACCGGCTGATCGGGGGCGATGGCAACGACACTTTGAACGGCGGAGCAGGCGCGGATACCTTCACGTTCGCCACCGCGCCAAACGCTGCGACCAACCTGGATACGGTGCAGGATTTCACCTCGGGCAGCGATGTGCTGGCATTCAGCAAAGCTGCATTCAAGGCGTTTACCGCCCTTGGTGCGATCAGCACGGATGCGTTCTGGTCGGGCGCGGGAGTCAACACGGCGCATGATGGGACAGACCGGTTCATCTACAACACGACCACCGGCGCGCTGTGGTATGACGCGGACGGCACTGGTTCAGCCGCAGCGGTGCAGGTTGCTACTTTGACCGGGCACCCGGCGCTGGCGTTTACGGATATGCAGATCGTCGTCTGAAGCGGAATAGCGAGTTTGGGCTTGGGTATGGGGGCACGAGCGCTCCCGCATCTGGCCGATGTTCGCGATGCTGCAGAGTGGCGCTCACAGACCGTCGGGCCGCTCGCATTGCAGGATGGGTATGTTCAGCGCGCTGCTGGTGTCATTGCGCTTCAGTTCCGCGCGTTGCTGCTGTCCGCACCGTGTTCCGGCCCCGCGAAACCCGGCAAGTGTGACGCGGCGGGTGATCGCGCGAGATCGAGCGCCTTGCTGAACGCCTTGGCAAATTTCTCCGTCACCTGCCGCAGACTGATCCGGTCCCGCAGAAAGTCCGCCCACAGAAACTCGGAGTAGGGCGTCGCCGTCTTGGCATAACCGCCTGCGCGCCGCACTTCGCCAGCCAGAGAGCGGTAGGGATCGTCAGCCAGCTTGCCGATGTGACGCGGTAGATCCGCCCAATCGCGGCGCTTCCCCTCTGCGTCGTAGGGGTGGAACCAGTTGTGGGCGTCCATGAAGCTGAAGAAGCGCCGCTTGGGCAAATGTTCCAGCCGGGCGACGACGGAGACGAGGATGTGCTCGACCCCCTCATCGTGCAACGCGCGCGTCAGGTGGTGGTGGTCGATCATCCAGTATACGCCATTCGGACCGATTACCGCCGGGATCACATGCGAGCCCAGAAACTCTCCGCCATCCCGGTCGCGCCGCACACACCATTCCGCCCGTTTGCGCTCCACCTCGTGCAGCCCGACGGTTATCTGGGTGGGGCGCAGCGATCGGATCGGCACCGGGTGGACGATGGGCTCGATCGGGCTGATTATGGCCATGCCTTATCTCCTGTGGTGGCGCGCTGCGCGGCATCGGCAACGCTGAAAGTGGAATCGCGGGCGAGGTCGGTCAGGCCAGCATTGGCGAGCACATCGCGCACGTGATCGTGCGCCCGTGCCAGGATCAGGCGCTTGCCAGCCTTGCCCAGCTCATCGGCAAATTCGCCGAGTGCCTCGATGGCTGTCCCGTCCAGATCGTTGCTTTCCTCCAGACTGAGGATCACCGTCCCGGCCGGACTTGCGATCGCCTTGCGCGCAATCGCTGAAAGGGCCGGTTCGGCATTGGCGAACATCAGCGGTGCATTGGGGCGGAACAACGCTAGCGCGCTGGTCGTGCGCGCTTCGGGGTGGCGCGCCAAGTCGACGTAATCGTGACTGTCGCCCACACGGCCCAGTTCGCTGATCGTGGGATGTGACAAGGCATACAGCAAGGCAGCGATCGATAGCGCAATCGCGCCCAGCATTCCTGCCATGACGCCGAGCGACAGGACGCCAAGAGCTGCGGCGACCGCTATCCACTGATCGCGGTTCAGGCGGAAATAGCGGACCAGCGGCGCGGGCGAGAGGGCATGGGTCAGTGCCGCGATGACCACGGCGGCGAGCACGGGTTCGGGAATCTGCGAAATCCATCGCCCTCCGAACAAGGCGAGCACCAGCAGCGCCGCGCTGGCGGCGGCGCCTGCCAGCCGGCTTGCCGCGCCGGCCGCCTCGTTAGCCGAGCCTGCGGAAAAACCCGCGCCGACCGGCATCCCCTGCACCAGAGCTGCGGCAAGGTTGCTTGCCCCCAACGCCCCAAGTTCGTGATTCGCGGTGATGGCATCGCCGTGCTGGAGGGCAAGGCTGCGCATCGTGCCCCAGCTTTCGGCGAACAATATCAGCGCGATAGGGGCGGCGAGCTGGACCAGCCGGCTCCACAAGGCGAAGCTGTGCGGCATCGCCGTGGCCGTCCATTCGATGTGGATCGGTCCGGCCACCGCGACCCCGCGCGCGGGCAAATCGAGCAGGATGCCGAGAGCGGTCCCGCCGGTCAGGACCAGCAGTGCGCCAGGCAAACGCGGATGGCGCCGCAGCCAGAGCAGCGCGGTCAGCGCGGTTCCCCCGAGCAAGATGCTGGCGACGTTCCACCCACTTGCCTGCCGCAGCAGCTCGGCGATCTGCCACGCGGTCGGCGCTGCCTGCACGGTAACGCCCAGCAATTTGGGAAGTTGGCGCACGATGATCACGACCGCGAGACCGAATGCGAAACCGCGCAGCACGGGACGGGAAATGAACCCTGCGAGGCTGCCCAACTGGAAGAGGTGAAGGGTCAGGAAGATCAGACCGACGATCGCCACCAGAGCTGTGGCCATTCCCTCGTGCTCGGCCACACTGCCGGGCAAGCCCGCCAGCGCTGCCGCGAGGATCGCCGCAGAAGACGACGTTGGCGCGATCACTGCGAACCGGCTCCGCCCGATCAAGGCATAGACGAGCCCTGCGGCAATGGCCGCCAACAGGGCGCGGCCCGGCGCAAGCCCGGCGATGCCCGCATAGGCCACACCCTCGGGCAACATCACGCCTGCAACAGCGAAGCCCGCGATCAGATCCTTGCCCACGGTCTTGCTCATGGCGCGCGCACCGTCTCCTTGCGTTCATACACAGGCAGGGTTTGCGCGCGGCAACGGTGGTTTCAAACCGATTTGTGCCCTCTTGCCGCGAAACATCATCGGAGGCTGGTAAGGCACACCGCACTACCCTCCAGCGTGGATGGCGATGCGGAAGCCGTTGGCACTTCCGTTGTGCTGCTCGCGGCGGACGATTGGGGCGCTTGCGGGGAACTCTTATGGGCGGACAGTTGGGCTTTCTCGACGCATTGGTCGTTTTGCTTGCGTATCGCGCTTGTTACCGCGTGCGCTTCGACGCGTTCCATTCCACCCACAGCTTTCCCAGCCGCCGCAGCTTCATGCCGTTCGGCACCCGTGAAGGCCCACTCAATGATCTTTGCAATTAGCCCCATCGTCCAAGGCATCACGCATGCTCGCCATGCCCATGTGCACCAGCAAGCCGGCTGCATCCGGCACATCCCGCGACTCGCGCAATTCAGCTGGCTTGAGGCCTAATCCACTTCGGGACTATTTCGGGAGTCTCCGCACAATTAGGGTGCTTTTGCTTCATCTGCCTGCCACTTCAGCGGCATTGACGAACCACCCAAAACCCAGCATTAGCGCCTCTTCCGGCATGCCGGGGCGGTTAGCTCAGTTGGTAGAGCATCTCGTTTACACCGAGAGGGTCGGGGGTTCGAGCCCCTCACCGCCCACCACCGGGCCCACCATCGGGCCCACTTTCATCGCCAGTCATAAGCATCGGCTATAGCTTGATCGCACGCTTTGCGATTGGTCGCCGGGGCGCTGCAACGTCATTATATCTCATGCGGACCGGGCCTCTCCGGTAGCTGTCACCCTCCCCGTGAGACAGCTGCGATCTCGGACCGCAGCGAGCCGGCCTGGCGCAGTTCAATGATCCCCGACTTATCCGAACCGCGCCGGGCGGCTCGAACTCAAGCATTGGATGATGAGAGCAGAGGGTCCGATGCAATCGGAAAGGTCTCTAGCCCACAGTATCCGCGAGCATGGCATCGGTGCGCGGGCCTGCCCAATCGTGCGAGCCGATCATGCGCCACACTTCGCGGCCCTGCGCATCATAAAGTACGGTCGTGGGCAGGACGCCGGTGTTGTAGTGCTGACTGAGCGCGTTCTCGGGATCGAGCCAGGGCGCGAGGTGAGCAAGCTTGCGGTCCTTGAAGAAGGCATCGACCGCAGCGGACTGATCGAGGTCCTGCGAGACGGTGAGGACTGTAAGCTTGCCCGCACGGGCGGCGGCGAGGGCATCGAGCGTGGGCATTTCCAGCACGCACGGGCCGCACCATGTCGCCCAAAGGTTGATCAGCAGCGGCTTGCCCTTGAGATCGA
>CANFIV010000174.1 GCA_947446935.1 Sphingomonadaceae bacterium
GATCGCCACACCCCGCACGATCTCACCGCCGCACTCGATGCGCTGGAGGCAGACACCACGCTTTCCGCAGCTGTCGGGCAGGAACTGATCGACAACTTCATCGCCATCAAGCGCGAGGAAGTGCGGATCGTGTCCGAAAAGAGCGAAGACGAGCAGCTCGCCTATTATCTGCACTATATCTGAGAAAGCCCTCTCCCCTCCAGGGGAAAGGGTTGGGAGAGGGGAACATCGCAGCGTCGCAGCCCCTCTCAACTCCGGCTAGGCAGCAAGCTGCCAAACCTTTCGTATCTCTCCCCTGAAGGGGTGAGAGCAATTGAGAGATAGAAACCATGCGCGACCGCATCGATATCGACGGTGTTTCCGTCTCGCCGGACCATTTCATTGGCGGCCAGCGCGTCAGCTCGTCCGAAACATTTGAGGTGCGCTGCCCGTTCGAGTGGTCGCGGAAACTGGTGGACATGTCGCGCGGCAATGCTGCAACCGCAGCGCTTGCTGCAGAAGCGGCGAGTGCAGCATTTCCGGCATGGGCGGCGCTGACACCAGCTGAGCGCGGGGCTTATCTGCACCGCCTGGCCGATCTGATCGAAGCCAATGTCGAAAAGCTCGCGACAATCGAGTGCCTCGACATGGGCATGCTGCTGGAAAGCTTGCGTCTGCGCGTAATTCTGCGCGGCGCGGCCAATTTCCGCAATTATGCGGACCTTGCGACCGACCACCACGAGCGCGTCTGGTCCTCGCGCGGCACGGCCAATCGGGTAATCCGCATGCCGGCGGGCCCCTCCTTGATCATCACGCCGTGGAACGCACCGTTCATGCTTTCCACCTGGAAATGCGCGCCCGCGCTGGCGGCGGGCAACACAGTGATCCTGAAGCCTGCCGATTGGTCACCCCTCTCAGCCTCGCTGTTGGGTGATCTGATCGCCGAAGCGGGCTTCCCGGCAGGTGTGTTCAATATTGTGCAGGGCCTCGGTGCCGAACTGGGCAATGCGCTGACATCCGATCCCCGGATCAAGCGCATCAGCTTCACCGGCAGCGTGCCGACCGCGCGCGTGATCGGCAAGGCGGCTGCCGAAAACATCGTGCCCTTCGCCGCCGAGCTTGGCGGCAAATCGCCGCTGCTGGTTTTCGCCGATGCCGATATCGACGCGGCGGCAAAGAAGGCTGCCGGACAATATGACGACAGCGGCCAGGTCTGCATGGCGGGCACGCGGATCATTGTGGAAGCGAGCGTGAAGGACGCGTTCCTCGCGAAGTTCCACGCCTACACCGACGCCCATGTCATGGGCGACAGCCGTGACCCCGCCACGACCATGTCCGCACTGATTCACCCGATCCATGCAGACCGCGTTCTTGGGTTCATCGACCGGGCACGCTCGGCAGGCGACACGATCGTGCGCGGCGGCAAGCGCTGGAAAGATGGTGCGAACTGGATCGAGCCGACGCTGATCATACCGAAAGACAACCAGAGCGAAGTCGTGCAGCAAGAGGTCTTCGGTCCCGTACTGACCTTCCAGACCTTCGAGGGTGAAGCCGAGGGCATCGCGCTCGCCAACTCCACCGCTTATGGCCTTTCCGGCATCGTCTACACCGGCAGCGCCGAGCGTGCGGAGCGCGTTGGCCGGGCGGTTCGCGGCGGTACCGTGTGGGTCAACACGTTCCTCGTGCGCGATCTCACTGCCCCGTTTGGCGGGATCGGCATTTCCGGCATTGGCCGCGAGGGCGGCGATTATGCGCTCGATTTCCACTCGGATCTCAAAACGCTGCAAATCCTCGAAGGAAGCGTCCGCTAAAAGGCGTGGCTCACAGACGCGAAGACACGCGCTCTGCCGCTATCGCTGTAAACCGGGTAATTTGTGGCATTCACGCCCAGCGACACGAACACCGGACCGAGCGGCCGGGTCAGCTGCAAGCGCCAATCGCGGTAATGACGCAGGCCGCCCCTGTTATCGACCAGATCATAGGGAATGAGCGAAAGGCCGGCATGCCCCTCAAGCTGGAATTTCTCCATCTTGAGCAAGCGGGCGTTGAGCTCGACATAATAGGAATTTCGGCCATCGATGATGTAATCGGGAGAGATATAAGCCCGCGCTTTGACCCCGCGAAAACCAAGGCCTGCAAACCCTTCAAAGAAGCCGCGCCGGTAGCCGATATCGACAATATGCGCATAGCTGCGGTGGATGAGCCCGAATTCGGCGGTCACTTCGCCCATGCGATGCGCATAGCCGATATACTGGACGAGCGCATTGAACCGGGGCTGCCTGCTGCCGGCGGCAAGGCTGGCGCTCGCGCCCGCGTAAACACCGGAACTGGTATCAAGGCTGACCCCGACAGTGAGCGTAGGGTCCGAATTGCTGATGGTCTCACCGCGGAACATCTCGCTGGAAGACAGAGCGACCGAACCTGCCAGCTGGGCATGAGCCAATGTTGGCATCGTGAGCAGACCCAGCACGCCAAAGCCTGCACGCAATTGCGCGCGCGCACGCCTGCCGTCAGCGGCCCGCCTCGCAAGCAGGAACGTCAAGCCGCGAGACCCGGCCCACGGCCGCGCAGGCATCCACCACGCCGCGCGGCCCCAGCAGCGAGGCTGCGGATACGCTCCGTCCGGGGCCGGAAAGCTGTCGCAGCAGGGCAGCTAGCCCGCTGATATGGGCAGCGGCGAACGAGCTGCCGCTGACAACGCTCCATTTTCCCTCCGGCTCCGTGGTCGGCACATCCTGCCCCGGGGCTATGTAGACGGCGGGTCCCCCATCTGACAAGCGCCCGGCGGCGACCGGGATAACCCCTGCGACGAACGCCGGAAAGCTCGCCTTGGGCCGTTGTCCATCAACAGCCGCCACAATCGTGATTCCGTGCTGCAGGCCGAGCGTGACCAACCCTTCCAGCAACCGGTCCGTTGGGCCGGTGAGCGAAAGGTTGATAACATTGACCTTGGTCTCGATGGCAAAAGTCAGGGCTTTGGCGAGGCTTAGCGTATCGCACACGGTGTTGCCGCCATAAGGCCGTTCCCAGCAGGCCCTGAGACCAATGATCCGCGCACCCGGAGCGACCCCGGCGATGCCCATTGCATTGTTCGGCCGTGCACCGATGATCCCGGCGACACCGGTTCCATGGCGCTCTGCGGCGGGATGGCCGGGGGATACAAAATCATGCGAGCCGGCTATCTGGCCGACAAGATCGGGGTGCTTGAGGTCGATCATGCTATCGACGATCGCGATGGTCACGCCCCTGCCGGTGGTCAGCCGGTGCAATTGCGCAAGATGCCAAGGCTGCGCACCAGAAAGACGGTCATTGTAGCGCTGCGTCGTGGGTATGGCTGCCGCACTCTGCATATGGAACTCGTTCAGTGGTTGCGACCAGGCCACACCGGGAAGCCCGGTCAGTTCCGCCGCGACCGCCTCCAGCGACCGTTCATCGCGCACTTCCATGATGACGCAATCGACACCGACCAATTGCATCGGCCAGCTTTCCACCACGCTCAGCTGGTGCTCCCGAGCGATCTTGCGGGCAATGCGCAACCGGGCTTTTTCACCCATCGCATCGCCATAAGCTCCGCCATAGTCGCCGCCCGCCCGGTAATGCTCGGCTCCCAGCTTGAGCATGACCATGACCCTGCGGCCAGCAGGCGCATCTGGCTCTGCAAGGCTTGTGGCTTCCGCATGCGCAGAAGTCACCAACGCAGGCGATATGGCCAGCGCAAGCGCCGCAAGGATGCACTTTGTCCAGTGGACGCGGATCATGGCGTTCCCCCATCAATCGGCTCGGCCAGCGAAACGCGCTGGTCTGCGCGGAGCGCATCGAGGACCGCAGTGCGGCGTCCGGGTGCGACAACAGCTTTCCATGCGCCTGCCGCATTGGGCGTGCCAACCAGCCGCGCACCGGCAGCCCCGGCGATCCGCTGTGCATCGGATGCTGCGATACCCGGCGCAAACTTCACCAAGGCATTGGCCTCATGCGCGGTGGTATCGGGCGCGCTGCTCAGCGTGCGATATTCGGCCGACGGCTCGCCAGCTTTCTGGCCCGGCATGTTGAACACCGCTACGGAAAGGCCCACCCCCGCGATAATCGCAACTTGCGCCGCCACTTTCAGAAAAGCACTCCGGCCAAAGCGCGAGGTACTTTCGGGCACAGGCTGGCGAGCCGCCTGCTGCTGGCCGCGTCGCTGCCGTGCCGCTGCGAAATCGACGACATCGGCGCGCATTGGTTCGGCGCGCACTGGCGCTTCAGCAAGACCCAGCCGCGCAAGCAGCGCTGCGGGAATTTCAGGTTCGACCGGCACCGCAGCGCGGACCAGATTATCGAGATGACGCAGCCGCTGCACCCGCAGGGCAAAGGCCTCATCGTTGGCAGCCAGTTCGGTCATGCGCGCGGCTCCATCTGTATCGAGTGTGCCATCAAGCCAGGCAGAAATCATCATGTCGTCGGGTGTCATGCTGCCACCATCCTTTCGGGCCCACGACGAACATGGGCCTCGATAAATTGCCGAGCGCGCGAGAGGCGGCTCATCACTGTGCCGATGGGAATGCCGAGCAGTTCGGCCGCATCGCGGTAACTTTGTCCATCAAGCACAACCGTCGTCATCACCGCCCGCAATTCCGGCTGCATCGCAGCCAATGCGGCACGAACGGCCTCCAGTTCGGAGCGGAATTCCAAACGTTCCAGCTCGTCGACGCCGGGCAACTCGTGCGCGTCCTCGATATCGACCGAAATCCCGCGGACC
>CANFIV010000175.1 GCA_947446935.1 Sphingomonadaceae bacterium
CGATCTGGATATCGCCCAGCATGGCGTAGCTCGCGGTCACGCCGCCGGTCGTCGGATCGGTCAGCACGACGATATAGGGCAGGCCCGCCGCGTGGAGCCGGGTGATCGCGACCGTGGTGCGCGGCATCTGCATCAGGCTGAGAATGCCTTCCTGCATCCGCGCGCCGCCAGCGGCTGTCACCATAACGAAGGGGCACTTTTCCGCCACAGCGCGCTGCGTACCGGCAATGAATGCGTCGCCCACGGCCATACCCATCGAACCGCCCATGAACGCGAAATCCTGCACCCCGACGACGGCCTTGTGGCCCTCGATCTTGCCGAGCGCGGCGGTCATCGCATCAGGCAGCGGATTGGCGGCGCGGGCGGCCTTGAGCCGGTCGGTATAGCGCTTGGTATCTCGGAACTTCAGCGGGTCTTCGCGCACACGCGGGGCGGGGAGCAGCTCGAAGCCCGGGTCCAGCAGCTGCGCGAGCCGCGCGGTCGCGCCGATGCGGCCGTGGTGCTGGCAGCGCGGGCAGACCGAGAGGTTGTCCTCGTACTCCTTCGTGAACAGCATTTCGCTGCACGAAGGGCATTTGATCCAGAGATTATCCGGCGTATCGCGCTTGGGCGCGAAAGGCAGCGAATTGCGGACGCGGGTCAACCAGCTCATGCAGGTATCTTTCGCGCGGAATGCACGGCCTTGGCAAGCGCCGTAACGAGCTCGCGCACCGGGCCAGCGGCATTTTCACCGTATTCGCCGACCAGTTCAACGAGTGCCGAGCCGACCACGACGCCGTCCGCCACTTTGGCGATGGGCCCGGCCTGTTCAGGCGTGCGGACGCCGAAGCCGACCGCGACGGGGATTTCGGCGGTCTGCTTGATCCGCGCGACGGCTTCCTCGATCGAAGTGAGCGCGGCAGACTGCTTGCCGGTGATGCCCGCGACCGAGACATAGTAGAGAAAGCCCGAGGAGCCTTCGAGCACGGCGGGCAGCCGCGCGGCGTCGGTGGTGGGTGTGGCGAGGCGGATCGGGGAGATGCCATGGGCGCGGAGGTATGGCCCAAGCTCGCCGTCTTCCTCGGGCGGGATATCGACGCAGATCACCCCATCGACCCCGGCCTTGGCGGCCGCTGCGGCGAACCATTCCGCGCCGCGCGTGATCATCGGGTTGGCATAGCCCATCAGCACCAGCGGCACCTCCGGATGGCGCGCGCGGAAATCGGTGGCCATCTTGAGGATGTCGGCGGTCTTGGTCCCCGCGCCGAGGCTGCGCAAGTTCGCAAGCTGGATCGCCGGGCCATCGGCCATCGGATCGGTGAAGGGCATGCCCAGCTCGATCACATCGGCGCCGCCTTCGACAAGCGCGTCGAGGATCGCGGGGGTGGGGCCGTCACCGGCGGTGACGAAGCAGACGAGGGCGGGGTGGCCCTTGGCGAAGGCGGAGGCGAGGCGGGTGGTCATGCCCCTCTCCCCGACCCTCTCCCCTGAAGGGGAGAGGGAGGAGCTCGCCGCCCAAGCCGAACTCGCCGCGCGCCTCTGCAAGGCCGATCTCGTCACCGAAATGGTCGGCGAATTCCCCGAACTCCAGGGCCTGATGGGCGGTTACTACGCCCGCGCCGAAGGCCTGCCAGAGGCCGTCGCCGACGCGATCCGCGATCACTACAAGCCGGTCGGGCAGGGCGACGATGTGCCCACCGCGCCGGTGACGGTGGCCGTGGCGCTGGCGGACAAGCTGGATACGCTTGCAGGGTTCTTCGCCATCGATGAGCGGCCCACCGGATCCAAGGACCCCTTTGCGCTGCGCCGCTCGGCCTTGGGCGTGATCCAGATCCTGCTGACAGCACAGGTCCGCTGCAACCTGTCCCCAGCGTTCCGGAATGCGATCGCCAGTGTTTTTCGCTCGGTCCTCGATCGTGCGATTGCTGGCGATCAGAATTTCGCCATGTACATCGAGAAGATAGGGAAGGTGCAGCCGCATCCATTTCTTCCGGAGGCAGAGTTTGCGGCCCGAATGGAAGAATTCGCCGCAGAGCTTGGCGATTTTGAAATCAAGCTTGAACCCTACTCCGAGCTCGCTCTGGAATTTCTGCGCTCAGCACCGACAGTGATGGGCAAGACGCCCGCCTTGCTCCTTGCCTTCCTCGCCGACCGCCTAAAAGTCCAGCAACGCGAGGCCGGTGTCCGCCACGACCTTATCGACGCAGTGTTTGCCCTCGGCGGCGAGGACGATCTCGTCCGCCTGCTCGCCCGCGTCCACGCCCTCCAGGCCTTCGTGACCACTGAAGACGGCACAAATCTCCTCGCCGGCTACAAGCGCGCCGCAAATATCCTCAAGAAGGAAGAGTACGCGCCCGCCGCCGCCGATTACACCCGCGAACCCGCCGAAGCCGCGCTCACCGCCGCGCTCGATGCCGCCGAGCCGCAGGCCGAGTCTGCGATCGCAGCCGAGGACTTCACCACCGCCATGGCCGCGCTCGCCAGCTTGCGCGCGCCGATCGATGCGTTTTTCGAAGGCGTGACCGTCAACGATGCCGACCCGGCCAAACGGGCAGCGCGGCTTGGTCTGCTTGATCGCTTTCGTGCTGCAGTGCACAAAGTAGCGGACTTTTCACGGATAGAGGGCTAAAGACCCTCCCGAATCCGGGGCAAACCCGGAGAAAACGACAGACGCAGGGAGCCTCGTTGACGGCATGAGCGCATTCGTATTCCATTTCGGCGGCGGCGCGAGCAATACCGACGCCCGTTCACGCGACAAGACGATTACAGGCGGCAAGGGCGCAAACCTCGCTGAAATGGCGGGCATCGGCCTGCCGGTTCCCCCAGGCTTCACGATCAGCACCGAAGTCTGCACCGCCTACAACGCAGCGGGCAAAACCTTTGACGACGCGCTGCGCGACGGCGTCGCGCGGGGCATCGCCCACGTGGAGGCGGCTACCGGCCGCACGTTCGGCGATCCCGCCAATCCGCTGCTCGTCTCGGTCCGCTCCGGCGCACGCGTCTCGATGCCCGGCATGATGGACACAGTGCTCAACCTCGGGCTCAACGACGTTACCGTGCAGGGCCTCACCGCCGGGTCCGGCGATCCGCGCTTCGCGTGGGACAGCTACCGCCGCTTTATCCAGATGTATTCCGATGTGGTGCTCGGCCTCGATCACCACCGCTTCGAAGATGCGCTCGAAATCGCCAAGGAGGACAACGGCTTCTACGCCGATGTCGAGATGGGTGCGGAGCATTGGCAGGCGCTTGTCGCGCAGTATCAGGAAATCGTCGCTGAAGAGCTTGGCCGCCCGTTCCCGCAGGACGTGCACGAACAGCTCTGGGGCGCGATCGGCGCGGTGTTTGAATCGTGGGAAAGCGACCGGGCGAAGGTCTACCGCCGCCTGAACGCCATCCCGCATGACTGGGGCACTGCGGTCAACGTGCAGGCCATGGTCTTCGGCAACATGGGCGAAACCTCTGCCACCGGCGTCGCCTTCACCCGCGATCCGGCAACCGGCGAACGCGCCTATTATGGCGAATGGCTGGTCAATGCGCAGGGCGAGGACGTCGTCGCCGGCATCCGCACGCCGCAGTACCTGACGAAAGCCGCGCGTGAACGGGCCGGGGCCAAGCCGCTCTCGATGGAAGAGGCGATGCCCGGTGCCTATGGCGAGCTGGCGCGCGTGTTCGATCTGCTCGAGCTGCACTACAAGGATATGCAGGACATCGAGTTCACGGTCGAGCAGGGCAAGTTGTGGATGCTGCAGACCCGCTCGGGCAAGCGCACCGCCAAGGCCGCGCTCAAGATGGCGGTCGACATGGTCAGCGAAGGCCTGATCGATGAGGCAACCGCCGTGCGCCGTATCGATCCGATGGCGCTCGACCAGCTGCTCCACCCGACGCTCGATCCCAAGGCCACGCGCGACGTGTTGACGCGCGGCCTGCCCGCCTCACCGGGCGCGGCAACCGGCATGATCGTGTTCGATGCCGATTCCGCCGAACACCGTGCGCAAATGGGCGATAACGTCATTCTGGTGCGCGTCGAGACGAGCCCTGAGGACATTCATGGCATGCACGCCGCCAAGGGCGTGCTCACCGCACGCGGCGGCATGACCAGCCACGCCGCCGTGGTCGCGCGCGGCATGGGCCGCCCCTGCGTCTCGGGCGCGTCGGGCCTTTCGATCGACATGGCCAGCCGCACCGCCCGCATGGGTGGCCGCGAGGTGAAGGAGGGTGATGTCATCACGCTCGACGGATCGAACGGCGATGTAATGCTCGGCGAAGTGGCGATGGTCGAACCGGAATTGGTCGGCGATTTTGCCGTGCTGATGGGCTGGGCCGACAAGCACCGCCGCATGAAAGTGCGTGCCAACGCCGAAACCCCGCTCGATTGCCAGGTCGCCCGCCAGTTCGGCGCGGAAGGCGTGGGGCTGTGCCGCACCGAACACATGTTCTTCGATGCGGGCCGTATCTCGCTGGTTCGCCAGATGATTCTGGCCGAGGACGAGGCTACCCGCCGCCGCGCGCTGGATAGCCTGCTGCCCGAACAGCGCGCCGATTTCACCGCGATCTTTGAGGTCATGGCGGGGCTTCCCGTCACGATCCGCCTGCTCGATCCGCCGCTGCACGAATTCCTGCCGCATGCCGACGGCGATTTTGTCGAGCTTTCCGAAGCAACCGGCCTCGGCGTCGATCACCTCAAGCGCCGGGCGGGCGAGCTTCACGAGTTCAACCCGATGCTTGGCCATCG
>CANFIV010000176.1 GCA_947446935.1 Sphingomonadaceae bacterium
CGCCTCGCGTCCGTCACCTTCCGGTGCGGCAAGGAGGTCTTTGACGGCAGCACCCTTGGCCACGGTCTTGGTCGCGGGATCACCGACCACGCTGCGGATGCCGACTGCCGAAGCTCCGGCCTTGCCGAGCGCATCGCTCTCGATCGTGCTGCGCGGGGCGGGGCCGCCGAACAGGGCATCGAGCGCCTGCTTGCTCGAATCGACATCCTGCGGGCGCGGCGCGCCGGGGTTCGGCGGGGTCAACGCAAAATCGGGCGGCACAACCAGCGGAGCCTGCCGGGTCACCGCGAATTCATCAGGCCGGATGCGATTGAACAGCGAGCCCCCCTGCGAGCAGGCACCCAGCAGGGTTGCCGTAAGCCCGAGCAGGCAAATCGTGGCTGGCCCACGTACAAAATCGCGCATCAAACAGTCTCCGTGGCGGTATCATCTTGGGCGTCCGCCGCATCGGCGGGCTTTTCGCGCGAAAGCAGCGACCGGGCAAGCAGTATCAGCACGCCCAGGGTGATCGCGGCATCGGCGATGTTGAAGATCAGGAACGGGCGCCATTCGCCGATATGGAGGTCGGCATAGTCGATCACATAGCCGTGCGTCGACCGGTCGTAGATATTGCCGAGCGCTCCGCCCAGCACCAGCGAGAGCGCAGCGATCTCGCCGAACACGACCTCGCGCAGCATCCACACCGCGACACCGAGCGCGATCAGCCCGGTCATCGCCAGCAGCGCCAGCTTCATCTCGCTCGATGTCGCGGTGAACATGCCGAGCGAGACGCCGTAGTTCTCGGTCCAGCGCAGATCGAAAAACGGCAGCAGCTTGATCAGGCCGACGTTCTGCAATTGCAGCGGCCCCGCCATGACCCACTTCACCGTGCGGTCGAGCGCAAACACGGCAAGCGCGATGCCGAACCCGGCTGCGCGCAGAGAGACCGTTCGGCTCATGCCACCACGTCCGCGCAGCGCCCGCAAAGCGCACCGTCTTCAGTCACTTCCGGCAGATGCCGCCAGCAGCGGCCGCATTTGTGGTCGGTGGTGGGTACGATGCTCACGCTATCGCCCTGCCCGCGCGTGACTGACGCTGTGATGAACAGCTCGGCGAGGTCCGCCTCCGGTGCATCCGCGGGAACCGTGACTTCGGCCTGGAGGCTCGATCCGATCACCTTGTCGCGGCGCAGCGGCTCGATCGCTTCGGTCACTGTCTGGCGCAACCCTCGCAGCGCGGCAAAGCGTTCGGCCAGCCCCGCGTCCTGCCATTCAGCAGGAAGTGGGTGGATCTGCTGCAAGTGAATGCTGCCACGATCCGGGAAGCGCGTGGTCCACACCTCTTCAGAAGTGAACACCAACACCGGCGCGGCATAGCGCACCAATGCCTGGAACAGGATGTCTAGCACCGTGCGGCAGGCGCGCCGCTTCGGGTCGCTCGGCGCATCGCAGTAGAGGCAGTCCTTGCGGATATCGAAGTAGAACGCCGAGAGGTCTTCGTTGCAGAAATCGATCAGGGTGCGCGTGTACGTGTTGAAATCGAAATCATCGATCGCCCGGCGCAGCACGGCATCCACCTCGCTCAGGCGGTGGAGCACATAGCGCTCAAGCTCGGGCATATCCGAGGCTTCGACGCCTTCGCTTTCCCAGTCGAATCCCTCGAGCGCGCCCAGCAGATAGCGAAACGTGTTGCGCAGCTTGCGGTACTGGTCCGCCACGCCCTGCAAGATCTCCTTGCCGATGCGGTGGTCCTCGGTGAAATCGACCGACAGCGCCCAGAGCCGCAGGATATCCGCGCCGTAATCGCGCATCAGGTCGATGGGCGAGATCGTGTTCCCCAGGGACTTGGACATTTTCATGCCCTTCTGGTCCATGGTGAAGCCGTGCGTCAGCACCGCCTTGTAGGGCGCATGGCCGCGCGTGGCGCAGGCTTCCAGCAGCGAGGACTGGAACCAGCCGCGATGCTGGTCCGAGCCTTCGAGATAGAGGTCTGCCAGCGGGCCGACATAGCCTTCCGGGCGCATGAGATCGGGCCAGCGACCGCTCTCCAGCACGAAGGCGTGCGTGCTGCCGCTATCGAACCACACGTCGAGAATGTCGGTGACGCGCTCGTAGTCCTCAAGCGCGTAGTCTGCCCCGAGATACTCCTGCGCGCGCTCCTCGCTCCACGCATCCACGCCGCCCGCACGCACCGCCGCCACGATCCGCGCGTTGACGGCGGGATCGGCGAGGTACTGGTTGGTGCCCTTCTTCACGAACAACGTGATCGGCACGCCCCAGGCGCGCTGGCGCGAAAGCACCCAGTCCGGCCGCCCCTCGACCATCGCGCTGATGCGGTTGCGGCCCTTTTCGGGCACCCAGCGGGTATCGGCGATAGCCTTCACGGCGATCTGGCGCAGAGTTACCCCTCCGTCAGCCGTTCCGGCTGCCACCTCCCCATTTGGCTCCGCAAAATGGGGAGAACCAGATCCTCCCTGTTTCTGCGAAGCATAAACGGGGAGGGGGACCGTCGGCGAAGCCGATGGTGGAGGGGTAATGGCGCGGTCCATCGGCACAAACCACTGCGGCGTGCAGCGATAGATCACCTTGGCTTTCGAACGCCACGAATGCGGATAGGAATGCTTGTAGTCGGCAGAGGCCGCCACAAGCCCGCCAGCCTCGCGCAGCGCCTCGCAGATCGGCCCGTCCGGCGCATTGAACTTGGGATTGATCACCGAGCCCTGCCCGCCGAGCCACGCCCAGTCGGCGCGGTACTTGCCGTCGCCCTCGACCGCGAACACCGGCTCGATCCCGTGCGCCTTGCACAGCGCAAAGTCGTCCTCGCCATGATCAGGAGACATATGGACAAGGCCCGTGCCGCTGTCGGTCGTGACGAAATCGCCGGGCAGCATGGGGCGCGGCTTGGCGAAGAACCCGCCTAGCGCGTGCATCGGGTGGCGGCAGATGGTTCCGGCGAGGTCGGAGCCCTTAAACGTCTCGCGCTCGCGTCCGGACATTCTTCCGCCGATGTTCACGACTTCAGGTGCCACTGCCTTGGAGCCGGAAAAGTCGATCTTCTTCAGTTCGGCATTAAGGCGCGCAAGAAAAGTATCGATCAAAACCGTCGCAACGAGATAACAACGGTTGTGCTGGAACCCAGCTTCATCGGCTATCCGGTCAGCATCAGCTGAACCGGCTTGCGGCACTGCCGGATCAGATGAGCCCGCATCGATGGTCGGATAGACGAGCGTATACTCAACCTCCGGCCCATAAGCCAAAGCCTGGTTCACTGGGATCGTCCACGGCGTCGTCGTCCAGATCACCGCGTAGGCGCCCTTGAGCGCTTCAATCGGAGATTCCACGATCTGGAACGCCACGTCGATCTGGGTCGAAACGATATCCTCGTACTCGACTTCCGCCTCCGCCAGCGCGGTCTTCTCCACCGGCGACCACATCACCGGCTTCGCGCCGCGATAGAGCTGGCCGCTCTCGGCAAACTTCAGCAGTTCGCCAACGATGGTGCCTTCCGCTTCCGGGTCCATCGTCAGATAG
The DNA here is from genome assembly GCA_947446935.1 of Sphingomonadaceae bacterium. Taxonomy (GTDB): domain Bacteria; phylum Pseudomonadota; class Alphaproteobacteria; order Sphingomonadales; family Sphingomonadaceae; genus Novosphingobium. The sequence continues at coordinate 3,510 of CANFIV010000176.1, forward strand.
GGGTGGTCCCAATCGCCATTGATGCCGAGCCGCTTCAGCTGCTCGCGCTGCACATTCACCCAGTTCTGGGCATAGGCGCGGCATTCGGCACGGAACTCGACCGGCGGAACCTCGTCCTTGTTCTTCTTCTTCTTGCGGTACTCTTCCTCGACCTTCCACTCGATGGGCAGGCCATGACAATCCCAGCCGGGCACATAGGACGCGTCCTTGCCGAGCAGGCTCTGCGTGCGGCAGACCATGTCCTTCAGGATATGGTTCAGTGCATGGCCGATATGCATGTCGCCATTGGCGTAAGGCGGGCCGTCATGCAGGATGAACTTCTCCGCCCCGACGCGGCTGTCGCGCAGCGCGCGATAGAGGTTCTCGTCCTGCCAGCGCGCGAGAATGCCCGGCTCCTTCTGCGGCAGGCCGGCCTTCATCGGGAAATCGGTCTTCGGCAGGAAGACGGTCGAGCGGTAGTCTGGGGCTTCAGTCATGATCGGCGGGCCTTAGCGCTGCGGCCCGCTTCCTGCAAATTCTTGCGTCGCGAGCGCGTTCGCCATGCTCTATGCCGCCAACACACCCCGAAGGAACCCGCCATGGCTGCCTCGAAGTTCCACACCGCCTTCATCCTCGGAGAAGGGCGCGGCGCGCTCTTTGCCAACATCGCCGTGCTGCTCACCGCCACGATCGCGATCAACGGCTTCCTCTTCGCCGCAGGCTGGGCGACCCCCGGCCGCCAGATGCCGATGATTCCGCCCGGCGCGGTGGTCGGTCTGATCTGGACGGTGCTGCTTGGCCTCATGGGCGCGGCGCGCTGGGCCTATGTGCGGCAAAGCGGCGATCACGGTTGGCGCTCATGGACGCCCTATATGCTCGGCGCGCTGTGCATCGCCTATCCGTTCTACACCAATGGCCTGCAGCGCAACGCCGCCGCGTTCTGGGGCACGGTGGTGACCCTGATCGCCGCGCTCGCTGTCATGCTGGTGCTGCGCCAGCGCGATGCCCGCTCGCCCTGGCTGCTGGTGCCGACCGCCGTGTGGGGCGGCTACGTGCTCAGCGTGATGATCGCCTACCCGGCCTGAGCGAGCAGCCGCCGCGCCTCGTCGCAGTCACGCCCCATCTGCGCCACCAGCGCGTCGAGGCCATCAAACTTCGCCTCGCCGCGCAGGAAATGGTGGACCGCCACCTCGATCTCC
>CANFIV010000177.1 GCA_947446935.1 Sphingomonadaceae bacterium
GGGCAAGTCGCTTTGCTGGAAGGACCAGTCGGGTTTGGAGAGGCCCGGCTCGGGCGCGCTGGCGAGTTGCGCGGGCTGCGCGGCGCAGGCCGCAAGCAGGAACGCGAGGAGCAGGGCGGAGAGGCGGCGCAGGATCATCGGCGGGGTGTTTGGCCGCTTGCGCGTGAATGCGCAATGACGCTGAAAGGGAGAGGCGATGGGTGGGGTGCCATGCGCCGGATCGGGCACAATCTGCCTTGCAATCCGGGGGCGGCGCTTTAGCAAACACTCATAACGACGGTGGCAGCCAAGCTCGCTGTCTTGCAGGACAGGATGACGCGATGGCGGATTTCAGCGGCGGGGCCAGCAAGGACAGTTACACCGGGACTTCGGCCAACGACACGATCAGCGGCGGCAGCGGGGCGGATACGCTGGACGGCGCTGGCGGCGATGACTACATCGCTTCGGGCGACCGCCCCAATGCCTTCGGGTTCTACGGCGCGCAAGTCCCCTCGCTCGACACCGGGACCGAGCGCGACACGCTTATCGGCGGGGCGGGCAACGACCACTTCTACGCAGGCTATGGCGACAACGTCGATGGCGGAACTTATGATGCGCTTGGCAACAGCCTGGCGATCAGCTTCCTTGGCGCGTCGGCGGGTGTGACCGTCGATTTCAGCCAGAATGTGATCAAGCTGGGCGGCGGAACGATCCAGAATATCCAGAATGTGGAATGGATCCAGGGAAGCAATTTTTCCGACACGATCAACGCCAACGATCACAACACCGGCTACGGGGCATTCGGCACCGTGCTCGGCATGGGCGGTGATGATGATATCACCACCTCGTATTACACCGCTTCGATTGATGGTGGCGATGGCAATGATACTCTTCGTGCCTATGATGGCGGGTACCTGCGGGATATCCATGGAGGCAACGGCGACGATATCATTTATGGCCCGCGCAATGCCGGTGCGCTTGTTTACGGCGATGCGGGTAACGACACGATTTACGCCACATATTACGCCAGTTCCAATTACGGCGGCGCTGGCGACGACCACCTTTATGCCACGGATATTTCGAACGGGGTGTATCTCTATGGCGAGGACGGGTCGGACACGATCGATGGATCGCTGGGCCACCGCACGACAGGCTATGGCGGTGCGGGCGCGGATACGCTGATTGGCAGCGCGGGCGACGATGTGCTCGCGACCGATATCCGGCCCGATTATCTCTACACGGAAGTTTACGATGATTTCGCCGCCGATCACGACACCGTGCAGGCCGGCGATGGCAATGACCTGATCGCGGCGGGCTATGGCGACGATGTTGATGGTGGGGCCGGCACCGACCGGCTGCGCCTGACGTTGGCGGGCGCGGCGGCGGCCACGGGCAAAGGTATCACGCTTGCGCTGGCGAAAGTGATCGCGGCGGATGGCACGGCCTTTGGCGGGGGCAAGATCACCGGCATTGAAACCATCGAATACATCGGCACCACGAACTTCGCCGATTCGGTTCGCGTCGCGGGCAAGAAGCTGCCGGCCACGCTCGATACTCTGGGTGGCAATGATGTGATCAGCAGCGACGGCGCAGCGATCACCATTTTGGGCGGCGACGGCAACGACCGCTATCTCGCCAGCGCGGGTGGCGGCCTGTTCGACGGCGGGGCGGGGCAGGACAAGGCCGATTTCAGCAAGGCCGCGGCCAAGGTGACCGTGACAATGGTCGATTCTATCGATGTCGGCCTGATCGGCGGCGTGGCGCAGCTTATCAATGTCGAAGACGTGCTGGGCTCCGCTTTCAACGACAAGATCACCGGCAATTCGGCCGACAACCTGCTGCGGGGCGGCGCGGGGGATGACTTGCTCTATGGCGGCGGGGGCAGCGACACGCTTGATGGCGGGATCGGAACCGACCGGCTGGATGGCGGGCAGGGCGACGACACGTATGTGATGACCGACACGCTCGACCGGATCATCGAGACTGTAGGTGGCGGTGTGGATACGGTGCGCACCGCACTGACCTGGAAGCTGGCGACGAATGTCGAGAACCTGACGCTGACCGGCAGCGCAGCTGCGGACGGGACCGGCAATGCCGCTGCCAATGTGCTGATCGGCAATGACGGTGCCAATCTGCTGAAAGGCCTTGGCGGCAACGATGTGCTCGATGGCGGGGCAGGTGGCGACCAGCTTGATGGCGGGGCGGGCGACGACATCTATCTGATAAACGCGTTCAGCGATCACGCCTCGGCCGAGATCGTGGACAGCGGTTCGGGCGGGCGCGATGAGCTGCGCATCGCGGCGGGCGTCGCCGGCCAGTTTACTGCCTATGCCGGGGAAAGGGGGATCGAGCGCATTGTGGTCGGCACCGGAACCGGGGCCGTGGCTGACCGCAGCGGCACGGCTGCGATCAACGTGGATGCCACGGCGCTGACGCACGGCGCGGTTATCATCGGCAATGCCGGGATCAACAGCCTGACAGGCACGAGCGGGGATGACCTGATCGGCGGCGGGCTTGGCGGCGATACGCTTTCGGGCGGCGAGGGCGCGGATACGCTGTTCGGGCAAATCGGGGCCGATACCCTGCGCGGCGGCGGCGGGGCCGATCTGCTCTATGGCGGCGAGGGTTTTGATACGCTGACGGGCGGGCTTGGTGCAGACACCTTTGCCATCGGCACCGACCCGTATGAAGGCGTGGATCTGATCACGGATTTCGCCACGGGCAGCGACAAGCTGCTGGTGATCAATCCCTATCTTTCAGGCTATCTGCTCGCTGGCGGGTTCCGGAACGGCACGTATGCGCAGGACAGCGATGACCTTGCGGTCTATGACAAGGCGAGTGGCAAGCTCTATGCCGATTACGACGGGAACGGCCCGCAGGCGCAAGTGCTGCTTGCCACGTTCACGCCCGGCACCAATCTGGCGGCGAGTGATATCCTGTTGATCGATACCGGTTCGTGGCAGCAGCAGACCAGCGCCGCGCAGGCGGAATTGCTGCTTTAGGGGATCCCAAACAGGCCGCTTGGCAGCGCGCGATGCAGTGCTAGACTTCCTCTGAAATCAAGGGGGATGATCATGAAAATGCGCGCGGCGATGCATAAGGCGATTCTGGTGGGTCTCCTGCTTTCAGGCGCTGGCACGGCATGGGCCGCGCCGGGCAAGGAGCCGGTCTATAGCGAGCGGCCCGACAAGCTGGAGCAGCCGACAGCCTACCGCGACTATGAGCGGCGCGCGGTCGATATTCCCATGCGCGACGGGGTGAAGCTGCACACCGTGATCATGGTGCCGAAGGGCGCGCCAATGCCCAAGGGGGGCGCGGCGATGCTGCTGACGCGCACGCCCTACAACGCCGAGGAGATGACCAGCCAGCACACCTCGGGTCTCATGGCCGTGGCCATCGACGGGTATGACAGCGCGCCCGATGTGGTGACGGGCGGCGGCTATATCCGTGTGGTGCAGGATGTGCGCGGCAAGTATGGCTCTGAGGGGACGTATGTGATGAACCGGCCGTTTGTCGGCACATCACTCAACCCGACCAAGACCGACCATGCGACCGATACGTACGACACGATCGACTGGCTGGTGAAGCACGTGCCTGAAAGCAACGGGCGCGTGGGCATTCTGGGCATCAGCTATGATGGCTTCACCACTTTGGCGGCGCTGGTGAACCCGCACCCCGCATTGAAAGTGGCGGTGCCGATGAACCCGATGGTCGACGGCTGGCGCGGCGACGACTGGTTTCACAACGGCGCGTTCCGGCAGTTTGGCCTGAGCTATATGTGGGAACAGGTCGGCACGAAGGACAATTCGAACAAGTATGAGATGATCGAGGCGGACGCCTATACGCATTACATGAAGTATGGCTCGGCCGGTGCGCTGGCGACCGCGCATGGGATCGACCAGATCGGGTTCTGGCAGAAGCTGAAGCAGCATCAGGCCTGGGACGGGTTCTGGCAGGAACAGGCGATGGACAAGGTTCTCGCCAAAGCGCCGCTGAAAGTGCCGACTTTGCTCGTGCATTCGCTGTGGGATCAGGAGGATATCTACGGCGCGCAGGCGGTGTGGAAGGCTGTGAAATCGCAGGATAAGGACGGCTTACTCTATTTGACAATGGGGCCCTGGTATCACGGGCAGGAGATCGAGCGGGCGGATACGCTGGGTGCGCTGCGCTGGGACGCGGACACCGGCAAGTGGTGGCGCGGCCATGTACTCGCGCCGTTTCTCGCGCATTTCCTCTATGATGCGCCGATGGACATGGCGCGGGTGACCGCATTCCAGAGCGGCACCAACCAATGGCAGCGCCTGCCCGGCTGGCCTGCTGCGCCTGCGACCACCAAGCTCTATCTGCAGGCGGGCGAAGGGCTGGGCTTCGAGCCTTCGGCTACCGAGGGCACGGTGGATTATGTCTCGGATCCGGCCAAGCCGGTGACGTATGAAGCGCGGCCCAACAAGCCGCAGGGCTATGACGGCAACCCTTGGCCGACCTGGCTGGCGGACGATCAGCGCCCGGTTTCGGGCCGGCCCGATGTGCTGAGCTTTACCGGGCCGGTGCTGACCAAGGCCGTGACGATCGCGGGCGCGCCGGTGGTGCACCTGACCGCCTCGACCAGCGGGACGGACAGCGACTGGGTCGTCAAGCTGATCGACGTCTATCCGGATGAAGTGCCGGGCGACCGGGCGATGGGCGGATTTCAGCTGGCA
>CANFIV010000178.1 GCA_947446935.1 Sphingomonadaceae bacterium
GAACCCAGTCCTGCCGTTGTTCGGCATTGTCGCGCGCGATGCCCATCGCGGCGAACAATTGCTTGGCGACGCCGATCTGGCGCTCGCGGTGCTGGTCGGTAAAGGCCTGGCCGGTGCGGAATTCGCGCGATTGCGGGACTCCTGCGACCATGCGCTCGGTATTGCCACGGCGAATCTTGTCGAGCGGCTCGCCGGTAATCACATAGAAATTCCATGGCTGCGTGTTCATCGAGGTGGGTGCCCGCATGGCCATGGTCAGCACTTCTTCGATCAGCGCGCGCGGAACCGGGTCCGGCTTGTAACCCCGAATGCTTCGCCGCCCGAGCATAACCTCATCAAACTGCATAGTATCTCCCGCTGGTCCTATCCGGCTGAACCATAGCCCGTTGCAATCGCTAGCCCATAACGGGCAATTTGAAACCCCCCGACTGTGGCGCCTCTAACCGGTCAGGTTGTAGTTTGGGAAAGCATCGGCCGAATCGACTGCCACACGCTCCTTTTCGACCAGCTGGGTGTAGGCGATCGGATTGGCGACGAGACTGGCTGCAACCGCTACCGCCGTCGCGCCGCCGTTTCCCGAAATGTTAACGGTCAACGTGCCGACAAGGCCCGCTCCTTTCATCGAGGCATGGGCCTGCTGCGCCGCGATCTGGCATGCCTCGGCCAGAGCTGCTCCGCTCGGCCCTTCCTCCGCCAGTATTCTCGAAGGTGCATTTGCCGACAAGGATATGGCGGCGAAAATAGAGGTCAACTTCGCTATGCGCACAAGCCACCTCAAAATCGGCAGATCCGGACTTGCGGAGTTTCATGGTCAGTTGGCTGAATCAACCAAAACTGAAACCAAATTCGAAGCATTAACTCAGATCGTCCAGTTTTTTTCGTAAAGGGATCGAGAATTTATTCGGGTTCCTACCCGCCGCAATGGTAGATTGTGTCTGGCTTTGGGATAGGCAAAACGGCACCATCCTGCTGGCTGGGCGGTGATTTGCCTTGCAGGCAAAGTGCATGAGCCCCGGCCGTTTGCGGCAACCTTTTGCTTGCGCGAACCAAGCCAAATCGCCCAAAGGCTGCGGCATGACCGAAGCCGATTTTTTTGCCGCCGCCCAGACATCCAAGGCATGGCCGTTCGAAGAAGCGCGCAAGCTCGTAAAGCGCTTCCTGGGCGGCAAGCGTGATGCCAGCGGCGCGCTGGTGCCGGTGCTGTTCGAGACTGGCTATGGCCCCTCGGGCCTGCCGCATATCGGCACCTTCCAGGAGGTGCTGCGCACCACTTTCGTGCGCCGCGCCTACGAGACGCTGACAGGCGGCCATCCGACACGCCTGATCGCGTTTTCGGATGACATGGACGGCTTGCGCAAAGTGCCCGACAACGTCCCCAATCAGGGCCTGCTCGCGGCGCATATCGGTCATCCGCTGACTCGCATTCCCGATCCGTTCGATCGCTATGAGAGCTTTGCGCACCACAACAATGCGATGCTGCGCGAGTTCCTTGATCAGTTCGGCTTCGAATATGAATTCGTCTCCGCCAGCGACCGCTACAACGCTGGCGAATTCGATGATGCGCTGCGCGGTGTGCTCCGCAACTTTGATGCGATCATGGACATCATGCTGCCCACACTGCGCGAGGAGCGCCGCCGCACTTATTCGCCGGTGCTGCCCATCTCGCCCACCAATCATCAGGTGTTGCAGGTCCCTGTCACCGTCGTCGATGCCGAAGCGGGGATCGTGCGTTTCGAGGATGTGGGCGGCACGGTGATCGAGCAATCGGTGCTGGGTGGCCGTTCAAAGCTTCAGTGGAAGGTCGATTGGGGCATGCGCTGGACAGCGCTCGGCGTCGATTACGAGATGTGCGGCAAGGACCTCACCGACAGTCATCTTTATTCGGGCCGCATCGCGCAAGTGCTCGGTGGGCGGCGGCCGGAAGGCCTGATCTATGAGCTTTTCCTTGATGAGAACGGCGAGAAGATCTCCAAGTCCAAGGGCAATGGCCTCACCATCGACCAATGGCTCGGCTATGGCAGCGAGGAGAGCCTCGGCTTTTATCTCTACCGCGAACCCAAAAGCGCCAAGTCGCTCCATGCCGGAGTGATCCCGCGGGCGGTCGATGAATACTGGCAATTCCGGGAAAAGCTCGGCAGTCAGCCGGTCGAGCAGCAACTTGGCAATCCGGTCTGGCACCTGCTTCGCACCAATGGCTATCACGGCGGAGACGGTGACACTCTGCCCGTGACTTATGGTCTGCTGCTCAATCTCGTCGGCGTGCTCGGTGCGCAGGCGACGCGTGAGCAGGTTTGGTCCTATCTCGGCAATTATGTCGCCGATGCCGATGCTGCCGCGCACCCGGCGCTCGATGCGCTTGTGACCTCTGCGCTTGCCTACAACCGCGATTTCGTCGCGCCCACCCTGCAGCGCCGCAAGCCCGAGCCGAACGAGGCAGCCGCGCTCGCCGCGCTTGATGCCGAGCTCGCCGCCACCGCCGAAACCGCCACGGCCGAGGAGCTCCAAACCCTCGTCTATGAGATCGGCAAGGACCCGCATTTCGGCATTGAATCGCTCCGCGACTGGTTCAAGGCGCTTTATGAAACTCTGCTGGGATCGAGCCAGGGCCCGCGCATGGGCAGTTTCATTGCGCTCTACGGAGTGGCGAGCACCCGCCGTCTGATCGCCGAAGCACTGGAAGGTGTGGATCTGCCGGAGAGCTGATCAGCCCCAGGGGCGGACGCGGTACCACTTGGTCACGACATACTTGATGCCGCGTTCCACTGGCAGGCCGGCGTGAATGCTTAGTGGATTGGGTCTGCCGTCGCGCCCCATGTTGTTCCAAACGAGCAGCGCGCCAGGCTGCGGCGGAACCGAGACCGGTACGCGGGGAAATTCGGTCGCTCCGCCCGCCTCGACGGCGTTGAGATAGCCCATCGCGGTCCACGAACGCTGGCCACCGCGCTCTGCCTCCGTCGGCCAATAGTCTGCGGTGGTATTGAAAAAGTCGTAATGCGCGCGAAATTGCTGGCTCGGTGCATAGCGTTGGCCCTGTATCACTTCGCCGTGATTGGCTTCGATTCCCATCAGGTCATCTATCCGCCGTTCGAGCATGCGAATGAACGGATCGCTCGGATCGACGTCGCCGCTGTAGCTGGTGCGACCGCTGTCGCTGTTGCCGTGATAGGTCGGCGATGGCCGAGCAACGGTATCAACCAATGCAATGAGCCGGGCGCACTCATCGGCAGAAAAGAAATCGGCCACACCGTAAATCTCAATTGCATCAAACGGCAAGCGATAGGCCGAGGGATCGGCATCGAGCCGTGAGCGCACCCGCTCGCCAATCCGCGCAAGCGCCGGCGCATCGGTGTCCTTTGGTGATGTGCGGCGAAGGAGAGCCATGGTGCTCCACGATCATGGCGCAAGCCACGCCGTCTGCCAAGTGGGTGCTGCGCCGCAGTATCCTGATTGCCAATGCTCTGCAGGGCGATTTCAAAAGGGCGCGTTACAACTAAAGTTAACTCCGATTCGGACTATATTTATGTATGTTTGGCTTATCAATATTGATGAATATGCTACACATACAACATGGTTAGCTTACCCTATACCATTACAAGCCTCAGGGCCGCGTAACGACAAGGCTGTTCAAGTATAGTCAGTGCCACCTCTCCAGCTGCCCAGCGGCGGGGCGAAGGAGAGTGGCTACGCGGTTTCGGTGGAACGCGAGGAGTTGGCTATTGGACGGTCATTTTGACGTTGATGCAGAGAATTTGCGTGTTGCCAAGCTGTTGTATGAAGTGCGCCGCCGCCGCGATGCTGCCAGCCCGATCAAGAGTCTCTTCGGGGAACCAGGCTGGGACATACTGCTGGACTTGTTCATAGCCCGCAAAACGCGCACTGCACTTCAGGTTTCGAGCGTCTGCGCCGGAGCAGGGATTCCTTCGACCACAATTCTGCGCTGGATTGCCAGACTGGAGCGGGAGGGTCTGATCGTGCGTATGGCCGATCAGGAAGATGCCCGCCGCCGGTATGTCAGCCTGACTCACAAGGGGCTCAAGCTCACGACCGGTTTGCTCGAGGCGGTCGGCTCGTTTGATTGATGGCGGCACCTGAGGACCGAGACTGAGGGCGGCGAAAGCGCCCCCCCCGGTCTGGTCATCAGCAAAGGGTCTGGCGCGTCAGTAAAGGCGCGTCAGCAGTTCCCGTGCAAATTGCGCCAAAGTGTCGTCGCGCGCGCCCATGATCACGATTCGGTCGCCGGGGCGAGCAAGTTCGGCCATGCGCGCGCCGCAGTCTGCCCGGTCCGCAATGTGTTCTGCCGTGCCGCCGTGGGCGCGAATCAGGTCGGCGATGCGTTCGCTGCCCACCGAGCGATCGACCGTTCCGCCGAAATAGACTGGATCGCTGAGGATGGTGATATCCTCAGGCGCCAGCCGGGTGGCCAGCACTTCTGCAAGTTCCGCTCCCATCTGACGCAGCGGCCCGTAGCCGTGCGGCTGGAAGAACGCGATCACGCGCCCTGGATGGGCCTTCAGCGTGGCGAGTGTGGCGGCCACCTTTTCAGGATTGTGCCCGAAATCGTCGATTACTGTAATGCCTGAGGGGCTAATGCCCACCACATCGAAACGGCGCGCCAGGCCCGCATAGTCACCCAGCGCCGTCACCGCCTCGGCCAGCGGCACGTCTGCCACATAGGC
>CANFIV010000179.1 GCA_947446935.1 Sphingomonadaceae bacterium
CCCCATGGTCATGACCGAAATGCCCGAGAGCGCAAAGCCGAAGTCGCGCGCTGAGTCGCGCTGCATGCGCCCGCCAGGCAGCGGGCGGCGCGCCGTGCGCTTCATCACCGCATCGAGATCTGCCTCCCACCACTGGTTGAGCGCGGCCGCCCCGCCCGCGCCGACTGCGATGCAGAGGATCGCGGTGAATGCGAGCACGGGATGCAGAGTGCCGGGCGCGGCCAGCATGCCGCACAGCGCGGTGAAGATGACGAGCCGCATGACGCCCGGTTTGGTCAGCGCGAAAAAGTCGCGCCAGTCGGTCGGCATCAGCATGGCTTGGGGTTGCACGGGGGTCATGATCGGCGGCCTATAGGACTGCACGCGCCCAAGGGAAAGCGAAACGGCATGCACCGAAGGGACAACACGTGTTTCAGCAGCGGACAGGTGTCCGCAAACACAAAGGGCTCCGGATTGCTCCGGAGCCCCATTGTCTATCAAACCGAGCCAGTCAGACCACGTCTGATCAGTGCGCGTGCGCATCCTCGATGACCGGGAGCGTTTCGAACTGGTGGAACGGCGGCGGGCTCGACAGCGTCCACTCGAGCGTGGTCGCGCCTTCGCCCCAATAATTGCCGACAGCCTTCTTACCGGCGACGAGCGAGTAGGCGATGTTGATGAAAAAGATCAGCATCGAGAACGCCATCACGACGTAGCCGTTGGTTGCGATCGTGTTCCAGTACTCAAACGCCGGGGCGTAGTCAGGATAGCGGCGCGGCATACCCTGCACCCCGAGGAAGTGCATCGGGAAGAAGATCAGGTTCACGCCGATGAAGAAAATCCAGAAGTGGATGTGCGCAAGCAGTTCGCTGTGCATGCGGCCGCTCATCTTCGGGAACCAGTAGTAGAAGCCTGCGAACAGCGCGGTCACGGCGCCGAGCGAGAGCACGTAGTGGAAGTGCGCCACGACGTAGTACGTGTCCTGAACGTTGTCGTCGATGCCGCCGTTGGCGAGCACTACGCCGGTCACGCCGCCGAGAGTGAAGAGGAAAATGAAGCCGATTGCCCAGACCATCGGCGACTTGAACTCGAGGCTGCCGCCCCACATCGTCGCGATCCAGGAGAAGATCTTGATGCCAGTGGGCACCGCGATGACCATGGTCGCCGCCGTGAAGTACATCTTCGTGTTCACGTCCAGGCCGGTCGTATACATGTGGTGCGCCCACACGATAAACCCGACCGCGCCGATGGCGACCATCGCGTAGGCCATGCCGAGGTAGCCGAACACCGGCTTCTTCGAGAAGGTCGAGATGATCTGGCTGATGATGCCGAAGCCCGGCAGGATCATGATGTAGACTTCGGGGTGACCGAAGAACCAGAACAGATGCTGGTAGAGCACCGGATCACCGCCACCGGCAGCATTGAAGAACGTCGTGCCGAAGTTGCGGTCGGTCAGCAGCATGGTGATCGCCGCGGCAAGAACCGGAAGCGAAAGCAGCAGCAGGAACGCGGTGACGAGCATCGACCATACGAACAGCGGCATCTTGTGCAGGGTCATGCCTGGTGCGCGCATGTTGAAGATGGTGGTGATGAAGTTGATCGCACCGAGGATCGAGCCAGCGCCCGCAAGGTGGAGCGAGAAGATCGCGAAATCGACAGCAGGGCCGACCGACCCCGATGTCGAGAGCGGGGCATAGACCGTCCAGCCCGTGCCAGCACCCATGCCGGTGCCACCGGGCATGAAGGCCGACATCATCAGCGAACAGAAGCCCGCCACCGTCAGCCAGAACGAGATGTTGTTCATGCGCGGGAACGCCATGTCCGGCGCGCCGATCATCAGCGGGACGAACCAGTTGCCGAAGCCGCCGATCAGGGCGGGCATAACCATGAAGAACACCATGATCAGGCCGTGCGCGGTGATCAGCACGTTCCACATGTGGAGCGTGGCGTTGAAGTCCTGATCGTTTCCGCCAAGGAAATGGGTCCACCAGCCGAGGTACTGGATCCCCGGATGCGCGAGCTCAGCGCGCATGATGCCCGAAACGCCGCCACCGATGATGCCCGCGATGATCGCGAAGATCAGGTAGAGCGTCCCGATGTCCTTGTGGTTGGTCGACATGAACCAGCGCTGGAAAAACGCAGGCTTGTGATCATGTCCGTGCGCATCGTCATGATGCGCATTGAACGTCTCGTGGTCGGCGGGAATGGTGGCCATGGTGGTCTAACCTTGTCGTCGAAATCGGTTACGCTGCCGAAATCAGGCAGATGGTGCGGTCTTGGCGGGGGCTGCCGCCGTAGTCGTTGCGGCAGCGGGACCTACGGTTCCGCCCTGAGTCTTCACCCATTCTTCGAACTTGGCGCGCGGCAGAGCCTCAACCACGATGGGCATGTAGCCATGGCGGGCGCCACACAGTTCAGAGCACTGGCCGTAATAAACGCCGGGCTCCTTGATGAAGAGCACCTTCTCGTTGATCCGGCCCGGCACAGCGTCGAGCTTGAACCAGAGAGAGGGCACCGCGAAAGCATGGATCACGTCAGATCCGGTGGTCTGCATCCTGATCGGCTCGCCCACGGGAACGACCATGCGGTTATCAGCGGCCAGCTGCGGCTGCTCGCCGCGCTTGATCGCCTCGGCGTCGGGCAGGATGTTCGAGATCACCTCGAACCCGCCGTTATCAGGATAAGTATAGCCCCAGTACCACTGATAGCCCATCGCCTTCACCGTAAGCGCACCCTTGGGCGCCGGAGTGTACTGATGCGCCAGCAGGCGGATCGAAGGAACAGCGATCACTACGAGGATCAGAACGGGAATCACCGTCCAGATGATCTCGATCATGGTGTTGTGGCTCGTCTTCGAAGCAACCGGGTTGGCACCGCGGCGGAAGCGAACAATCACGATGAGGAGAAGGAACAGCACGAACAGCGTGATGACCGTGATCACCGGCATCAGCAGGTAATTGTGCATCGCAAGAGCTTCGCGACCGGTGTCGGAATACTGGTCCTGGAACGTGTAGCCCCCGGCGACCGGCTGGCCCTTGCCAGCGGTCGGCTTCATCGGGACGTACGAACCCTTGTCGACTGCAGCCGTTGCCGAAGCCTCGCTCGCAGCAGCCGCAGGGGCTGCGGAAACAGCCGCGGCCTCGACCGGAGCAGCGACGGCTGGCGCGGCAGCGGCAGACGCCGGTGCCGCTGCAGCCATGGCCTGCGGCGCGAAGGCGAGCATTGCCGCCAGGCTGAAAGTCCGGATCGCATGGCCCAGATGACGGGCAGTTTGGGAAAGACTCATGGTATACCGCTTTCGAGTTTTATGCTGTTGCGCCCGGCACTTGGGCCCTGCGCGCCCTATCGAAATCCCTCAATTCCAGCGGCCTATACGCGCGCTCGCCTCAAGCCTCAATACGCGTGACGCATATTTTTCAGGGATGGTGCCTGCCCGAAAGGCCTAACCTTTGTTCTACTTAGGCGGAAGCGCCACCCGTCGGCACCGCTTCCATGAATTGCAAATGGCATATAGTCCACTTGCAGCGCCTGCCCCGTAGCGCCATCGCCTTGGCTTCGCTATGGGCTCCATTCCCACAACTCGATAGCGGGCCCGCTAGCTCGCCTGGATTGACGGATCATGCAGGAAGACGACATCCTTTCCGAGTTCCGCGCGAGCGAAGCCTTGCTTGAAGGGCATTTTTTGCTCTCTTCGGGACGGCATAGCGCGCACTATCTGCAATGCGCCCGCGTATTGATGGACCCGATGCGCGCCGCGCGCCTCGCCTCCGCGCTCGCCGCCACATTGCCGCGGGATCTTCGCCAGCAGATCGCGAAAGTCGTCTCACCGGCGATGGGTGGGGTGATCATTGGTCACGAGATGGGCCGTGCCCTCGGGGTAGAGGCCATGTTCGTCGAGCGGCCGACCGGCACGTTCGAATTGCGGCGCGGGTTCTCGCTCAACCCGGGCGAAAAGGTGCTCATGGTCGAAGACGTCGTCACCACCGGCCTTTCCAGCCGCGAGGCGATTGCTGCCATCGAAGCAGCCGGCGGCGTAGTTCTCGCGGGCGCGGCACTGGTCGACCGCTCGGCCGGGACAGCAGACCTCGGCGTGCCGTTCTATCCTCTCGTCAGCCTCAATTTCCCGACTTACGCGCCGGACGAAGTTCCGCCCGAACTCGCCGCAACGCCCGCGATCAAGCCGGGGAGCCGCGCCGCCTGATGAGCACAACCGTTCAATCCACCGGTCCCCGGCGCCTCCGCCTCGGCGTCAACATCGATCACGTCGCCACGATCCGCAACGCCCGCGGTGGCGATCATCCCGATCCGGTCCGCGCGGCCGAGATTGTGGCGGCGGTTGGCGGCGACGGCATTACCGCACATCTGCGAGAAGACCGCCGCCACATCCGTGACGAAGACCTCGCCCGCATTCAGGCTGCAACCAATCTGCCGCTCAATCTGGAAATGGCCGCGACTGAGGAAATGGTCGCCATTGCGCTGCGCCACAAACCGCACGCCGCCTGCATTGTGCCCGAACGGCGCGAAGAGCGCACGACCGAGGGCGGGCTCGATGCCGCCGGACAGCACAACCGCCTCGCCCCGCTGGTCAGCCGTCTCACCGATGCGGGCATCCGCGTCAGCCTGTTCATCGCTCCAGACCCGCGCCAGATCGAGGCGGCAATGAAACTGGGCGCACCGGTGGTCGAGCTGCACA
>CANFIV010000180.1 GCA_947446935.1 Sphingomonadaceae bacterium
GGCGGTTTATGCCGCTACGCGCTGGGCGGCGAACCGGGCGCGGGCCAATGCCGGGCCGACCTTGATCGAGCACTTCACCTACCGCGCGGAAGGCCATTCAACCTCGGACGATCCGGGACAGTATCGATCTTTGCAGGAGCGTGTGGAATGGCCGTTGGGCGATCCGGTGACGCGCCTGGCACGGCATCTGGAAGCGCTGGGGGAATGGTCGCCCGAGGCGCATGCCGCGATGGACCTGGAACTGGCGGAAGAGGTGAAGTCGGCTGCCAAGGCGGCGGAGGCCAATGGCGTGCTTGGCCATGGGCTGCACCATCCAGTCCGCACGCTGTTTGAAGACGTGTTCGAGGAATTGCCCTGGCACCTCAAGGAGCAGAGCGAGCAAGCCATCCGCGAGCGCCGGATCAAATGGCCGGAATGGAAGGAGGAGGACTCGTGAGCGAGACCGTCTCCACCCGTCGGCTCAACATGATCGAGGCGATCAACGACGCACTCGACATCATGATGGAACGCGATCCCGATATCGTCGTGATGGGCGAGGATGTCGGCTATTTCGGCGGCGTGTTCCGCGCAACGGCGGGCCTGCAAAAGAAGTTTGGGCGCACCCGGGTGTTCGATACGCCGATCAGCGAATGCGGGATCATCGGCGTGGCGGTGGGGATGGGGGCTTATGGTCTGCGTCCGGTGCCCGAGATCCAGTTTGCCGACTACATTTATCCGGGGCTCGACCAGCTCGTCTCGGAGGCGGCGCGGCTCCGCTATCGATCCGCGGGCGAGTTCACCGCGCCGATCACGGTGCGCTCGCCGTTCGGCGGCGGCATTTTCGGCGGTCAGACGCACAGCCAAAGTCCGGAGGCGATGTTTACGCACGTGGCAGGGCTGAAGACCGTGATCCCGAGCAATCCGCATGATGCCAAGGGTCTGCTGATCGCGGCGATCGAAGATAACGATCCGGTGATCTTCTTTGAGCCCAAACGCATCTACAACGGGCCGTTTGACGGGTATTACGACAAGCCGGTCCAGCCATGGGCCAAGCATCCCGACGGGGAAGTGCCCGATGGATATTACCGCATCCCGCTGGGCAAGGCGCGGATCGTGCGCGAAGGTGAGGCGATGACTGTACTCGCCTATGGCACGATGGTCCACGTCTCGGCGGCTGTTCTGGCCGAAAAAGGCATCGATGCGGAGATCATCGACCTGCGCACTCTGGTTCCGCTCGATATCGAGACGATCGAGGTTTCCGTGAGGAAGACGGGCAAATGCCTGATCGTCCACGAAGCGACGCGCACCTCGGGCTTTGGCGCGGAGCTTTCCGCGCTGGTGCAGGAACGCTGCTTCTACCATCTTGAAGCTCCGATCGAGCGCGTGACGGGCTTCGACACGCCTTATCCGCACAGCCTGGAATGGGCGTATTTTCCGGGTCCGGTCCGCATTGGCGAGGCCGTTGACCGTCTTTTGAAGGCCTGACGCCATGGGAACTTACACGTTTCGCCTGCCCGATATCGGTGAAGGCATTGCCGAGGCCGAGATCGTCGCGTGGCACGTTCAAGTCGGCGATACGGTAGCCGAGGATGGCCGCATTGCGGACATGATGACCGACAAGGCGACAGTCGAGATGGAAAGCCCGGTTTCGGGACGGATTGTCTCGATTGCGGGTGCGGTAGGTGATGTGGTCGCGATTGGCTCACCACTGGTTGTGATCGAGACCGAGGGTGAGGAGGTGGCCGAGGTGGCGACGCCGGCTCCGGCAGCGGTCGTGGCGATTGAAGACGAGACGCCGATTGCGCCGGAATCGATCCCGGAAACCGAGAGCGCCCGCTCCCCTCTCCCTTCCCTTGAGGGGGAGAGGGAGCAGGTTGCGCATGTGTCCAAGGTGCTTGCCAGCCCTGCGGTACGAACGCGGGCGGCGGCGCTCGGGATTGATCTGGCGGATGTTCGTCCTTCGGAAGAGGGGCGGGTGCGGCATGCGGATCTGGACCAGTTCCTCGCCTATAATGCCGGCGGCGGGTATCGTCCCGCTGCGACGGCACGTGCCGACGAAGTGGTACGGGTGATCGGTTTGCGGCGCCGGATTGCCGAGAATATGGCCGCAGCCAAGCGCAACATTCCGCATTTCACGTATGTCGAGGAATGCGACGTCACCGCACTGGAGGCGATGCGCGCGCAGCTCAATGATGCGCGGGGCGCTAAGCCGAAGCTGACCATGCTGCCTCTGCTGATCTCCGCGATATGCCGGACTTTGCCTGAGTATCCGATGCTCAATGCACGCTATGATGACGAAGCGGGCGTAGTGACGCGCCATGGCGCAGTGCATCTCGGCATGGCGACGCAGACGCCGGGCGGGCTGATGGTGCCGGTGATCCGCGATGCGCAGGACCGCAATTTGTGGCAGCTGGCGAGCGAGATTGTCCGTCTGGCGGAGGCTGCCCGTAGCGGCAGTGCGACTTCGGCGGAGCTTTCAGGCTCGACGCTGACAGTAACCTCGCTCGGCGCGTTGGGCGGGGTTGCGACGACTCCGGTGATCAACCGGCCGGAAGTGGCGATCATCGGGCCGAACAGGATTGTCGAGCGGCCGATGTTTGTGCCTGACGGTATGGGCGGAGAACGCATCGAGAAGCGCAAGCTGATGAATGTGTCGATCAGCTGCGATCACCGTGTGGTCGATGGTTGGGATGCGGCGAGCTTTGTGCAGGCGCTGAAGCGGCTGATCGAAACGCCGGTGCTTTTGCTCGGCGATTGATGTGATGGGATAGGGGCCGGTCAGGAGATCGATCGATGGCCCAAGGGTCTGCCAATCCACGTGTCGATGTCTATATCGCCGCGGCCTCACCGTTTGCGCAGCCGATCCTCATGCATTTGCGCGCGCTGGTCCATGCGGTACTGCCTGGGGCGGAAGAGACACATGCCGCACTTTATCCTCGGTGGATGCAACGTGGCGGCCACTCCATGCGCGCAAGGGGATTTTGACCGGTTCGCTTAAGGTCAGCAGCGCGAATATCTTGAATGGATGACCGAGGTCAAAACCGGCGCGACGCGGGACAAGCTGATTGCTCAAGCGGTGGAATGGATTGCCGAGGGCAAGAAGCGCCACTTGAAGTACGAAAAGTGCTGATCTGTCAGCGGACTACGCCGCGATAGGTCATCTGGCCCGTGCCAAGCAAGGCAAGTGGGGCGGCGACACGCCAGCGCAAGTGGGTAACGTCGTCTGGCAGAGCGCGTCGCGCATGGCCATCAGGGCCGCGCACAGTGAGCATGTCGAGCGTACCCCAGTTGCGACCACCGTCGACTGAAACCTCCTCCTCGCCGTCCGCAGTGCTTTCGAACGCAATTGCGCGGGGGAGTGGGTTGGTGACCGTGAATGGCTGGTTGCGGCTGGCCTTCCAGTTGACCACGAAGATCACGCGGTCGCCCTGATGGAGACGGTCTGCGCGTTCGAGGACCCTTGCGACACGGCCGCCGGGTGCGGACTGAAACCGTTCGACAAAGACGTCGCTGGCAAACTGCACCGGCCCTGCCGCATGCGCGAGATCGGGCAGCATGGCCGCACCTGTTGCAACCGCGACCACCATGGTCGTCATGATCGTCTTGTACATGCCTCGAATGCCCCTTGGGCGCCCCCTGCGCCGCTTGGGGTGTTCTTTGCACAAATGCCGATAAAGTTTGGTTAATGGCGGATTACGATGCTGTTACCGATGTGCTCAGGTGCAAGGGCCAAACGCACAAAAACTTGGGGCGCTCTTGTTGACAGGGGCAGGTTGCTGCCATAGTGGCGCTGCTCCCAAGCGAGTTGCGGGTGTAGCTCAGTTGGTTAGAGTGCCGGCCTGTCACGCCGGAGGTCGCGGGTTCGAGCCCCGTCACTCGCGCCATTGTCGGATTTCTGGCTCAACCTCTCGGATGCGAGAGCTTGAACTTCAAATCACGCAAATCTTCGCCGCTGTCTTTAAGTGTGTCTGCGGGCTTGCCGCAAGCGCTCTGCTGATTCTGGCTGCGTTCAGCGAAAGCGAATCCAGCGATGTGGGGTGCGAAATTGCCGAAGTCGGCTCAGCCCCAGCGACCAGTTTCCATCCAGATCAGAAAACGGCGCAGTGGCAGAAGCCATACTGTGCCCAGAATGATGTAGACGAGTGTCTGCACCAGCACCGGCAGATTACCGATGACGCCCGAGAGCCCCGCCACGATCAAGGCATAGCCGAATAGCGCCAGCAGCAGCGCAAGGATGCCGAAGGGTTTGCGCCAGGTTGGTTTGTAGGTTTCGGGTTCGTCCATCATTGTCCCGTTCAGAAGGGGCCGTAGAGCCGCGTTGGGGTTACCACTGCGGTGAGCGGCCTGTCATGCGCCTCTGTGGGCAGACTATCTGTCAGTTGGCTGTCCCAGGCCATGCCGACGGCAGGAACGGCGGGATGCGAGGTCAGCCAGCGGTCATAGTGACCGCCGCCTTGGCCGAGGCGTGCGCCTGTGTCGGTGAAGCCGACGAGGGGAACGAACAGGAACTCGGGCACCAGCAGATCCGCGTCGGCGAGGGGCTGGCGCGCGCCATAGGGGTCTGGGCCGAGCAACTCGTTCAGATGGGGTGAGGCCCAGCGACGGAACTGCATCGGCGCGCCCCGTTCGGCGAACCAAGGCAGGGCGATGGGATGGCCCGCTTCGTGAAAGAAGCGCGCGTAGCTGGTGGCC
>CANFIV010000181.1 GCA_947446935.1 Sphingomonadaceae bacterium
ATCGGCAGCGTAGACTTTCGCGCCTTCGGCCGCGAACAGCAGCGCCGTGGCGCGGCCGATGCCCGATGCCGCACCGGTGACGACAACCGTCTTGTCCTGGAATCGCATGTGAACCTCTCCATGATTCTGGTTTTGCCGGAAGGCGTTCAGACCGTTCCGATTTACCGCAAGCTTAGGCCCGTGGACGGGTGCGTCAATCGGGATTGGCTTTACGCTACGGCACCGTGGCCCGAGGTCAGGCACAGGCAAGTCGCGGCGGAAGTCTAGGAAATCGGCGCTTGCCAGCGTGCTCCGACTCGCCTTAACCTCTCGATTAAGAGAGGAGCCAAAACATGTCAGATCTGGAGGCGTTCCGCGCCGAAATCCGCGCGTGGATCGAGGCGAACTGCCCGGCCGAAATGCGCGCGCCCGTGCAGGGCGAGGACGATGTCTGCTGGGGCGGGCGGAACTTCGTGTTCAAGAACGCAGCGCAGAAGGCATGGCTCGATGCCTGCGTGGCCAAGGGTTATACTGTGGCGGACTGGCCGAAGGCCTATGGCGGCGCGGGGCTGACCGCGCCCGAAGCCAAGATCTGGCGCGAGGAATGCGCCCGCGCCGGCGCGCGGCCGCCGCTTTCGAGCTTTGGCATCTGGATGCTTGGCCCCGCGCTGCTGAAGTTCGGCACCGAGGAGCAGAAGGTCCACTATCTGGGGCAGATCGCGCGCGGTGAGGTACGCTGGTGCCAGGGCTATTCGGAGCCGGGTTCGGGTTCGGATCTCGTGAGCCTCCAGACCTTCGGCGAGGACAAGGGCGATCACTGGGTGGTGAATGGCCAGAAGATCTGGACCAGCTACGCCGACAAGGCCGACTGGATCTTCTGCCTCGTCCGCACCGACAAGGCGAACACCTATCAGGGCATCAGCTTCCTGCTGTTCGACATGACGACGCCGGGGGTGACGACCAAGCCGATCAAGCTGATCAGCGGCAGCTCGCCGTTCTGCGAGACGTTCTTCGACAATGTCGTGGTGCCCAAGGCGCAGATCGTTGGCCAGCTCAATCGCGGCTGGGATGTGGCGAAGTATCTCCTCGGCCACGAACGCGAAATGATCTCGGGCGCGGGCGACGGCGGGCAGACGAGCGCGATCGGCAGCGTGCTGAAGCGGAATGGGCTGGATGATCCGATGTTGCGCGCGGAGCTGGCACAGTTCGATATCGATGCGCTCTCCTTCGCCGCGATGGGTGAGAAGTTCCTCGACGAAATCAAGGTGGGTAAGGCGCATCCCGCGCAGCCCAACATGATGAAATACGCCGGGACCGAGCTCAACAAGCGGCGGCACGAGCTGCTCATGACGGCGGGTGGCAGCACCGCGCTGGAGTGGGACAGCGAGGAAACGCGCGGCGGCGCGCCGTCGCGTGCATGGCTGCGCACCAAGGCCAATTCGATCGAGGGTGGCACGAGCGAGGTCATGCTCAACGTTGTCGCCAAACGCATTCTCGAGCTGCCCGGCGCCTGAGGCGCGAGAGGCACAGGAGCACACCATGCCGCTGTACTACACTGAAGATCAGGCCATGCTGGCCGATAGCGTCACCGGCTTCATGGCCGACGAGGGCGGAATCAAGAAGCAGCTGCGCCACTGGCGCGATATCGGCTGCAAGGACGGTTTCGGCCATGCGCTGTGGAAGCAGTTTGCCGAGATGGGCCTCACCGGTATGCTCGCCGCCGAAGAGGATGGCGGGCTGGCGATGGGCCATGTCGAGGCAGGGATCGTGCTCGCCGAGATCGGCCGCAACCTGACACCCTCGCCGTTCCTGACGACCGCAGTGATGGGCGTGACCGCGCTTTCGGGCGCTTCGGCCGATTTGCGCGGGCGCTGGCTGCCCGGCGTGATCGCGGGGGAAAGCGTGCTCGCCGTCGCGGTAGACGAAGGGGCAAAGCACCGGCCCGAGCGCATCGCCTGCCGCGCCGAGCGCGCGGGCAACGGCTTTCGCCTCACGGGCAAGAAAGACTTCGTGGTGCAGGGCGCTTCGGCTGATGCGCTGATCGTGGCAGCGCGCACGTCTGGCAGCGACAGCGATGCAGATGGGGTGACGCTGTTTGCCGTGCCCAGGGATGCGGCGGGAATCACGCACCATTCGGTGCGGCTGGTCGATAGCGCGATGGCAAGCCATGTGACCCTTGATGGGGTCGAGCTCGACGGCGACTGCGTGATCGGTGACGTTGATGGCGGGCGCGCGCTGCTCGGCAAAGTGCTGAGCGCCGGGCGCATCGGCGCGGCGGCGGAGCAGACCGGGGTGGCCGCAGGGGCCTTCGGCATGACCACGACTTATCTCAAGACGCGCAAGCAGTTCGGCAAGCTGATCGGCGAATTCCAAGCGCTCCAGCACCGCGCTGCGCACCTCTATTCCGAGATCGAGATCGCCGAGGCGGTGGTGCTGAAAGCGCAGCAGCTGCTCGATGGCGGTTCGGAGCGGGCGGAACTGATGGTTTCGGCAGCCAAGGCCAAAGCGGCCCGCGTGTGCAATCTGGCGGTGCGCGAAGGCGTCCAGATGCACGGCGGCGTCGGCATGACCGACGAATACGATATCGGTCTCTACATGAAGCGGGAGCGCGCGCTCACAGAGTTCATGGGCGATGCCAACTACCACGCCGAACGCGTGGCCCAGCTCAGCGGCTATTGAGGATCAAATCGATGGATTTTGCCAAACTTTTCAGCCTTGAAGGTCGCGTCGCGGTGGTGACGGGCGGCTCGCGCGGGATCGGCAAGCTGATCGCGGAAGGCTTTATCGCGGCGGGCTGCGCGCGGGTCTATATCACGGCGCGCAAGGCCGCTGTGGTCGAGGAAACCGCCGCCGAACTTGGGCCGCGGTGCATTGCGCTGCCGGGCGACATTTCGACCCTCGCGGGGATCGAGGCGTTGGTGCAGGACCTGTCTGAGCGTGAGAGCCAGATCGACATTCTCGTCAACAATGCCGGCGTGGCCTGGGGCGCGGATTTCGACGATTTCCCGGAGATGGGCTGGGACAGGGTAATGAACCTCAACGTCAAGACGCCCTTCTTTCTGACGCAGAAGCTGCACGGTCTGCTCAAGGCCGCAGCATCGGAGCGTCCAGCCAAGGTGATCAATATCGCCTCAGTCGACGGGCTGAGGCTGAACCCGTGGGAAACCTACAGCTATCAGGCGTCCAAGGCAGGGCTGATCCATGTGACCAAGCGCATGGCCGCGCGGCTGATCAAGGACAATATCGTCGCGACCTGCATCTGCCCGGGCGCGTTTGCTTCTGAAATGAACAAGGCGGCACTGAACAATCCCGACGCTTCGGCGCGGGGGATTCCGGCCAAGCGAGTCGGCAATCTCGAAGACATGGCCGGCGGGGCGATCTTCCTGGCCAGCCGCGCGGGTGACTACGTCGTAGGCACGTCGCTGCCGATCGATGGCGGCATCGTCAACGCGTGGATCCCGGAAAACCACATCGGTCCGCTGGGCGAGTGACCCCGATGAGCCGCCCCACTCGCGTGCTGGCCGAGGGCTTTCACTTCGGCGAAGGCCCTCGCTGGCATGAGGGGCGGCTGTGGTTCAGCGATTTCTACAGCAGGACGATCCGATCGGTCGATCTGGCCGGCGACCACCGCATCGAACTGGAGCTGGACGACCAGCCTTCCGGTTTGGGCTGGATGCCCGATGGCTCGCTGCTGTTTGTCTCGATGCGCAAGCGGCAGGTGTGGCGGCGGCATCTTGATGGCAGCCTCGCGCTCCATGCCGATCTCGGGCCGCTTACCGCGCATCTGTGCAACGACATGGTGGTGGACAGCGAGGGGCGAGCCTATGTCGGCAACTTCGGCTTCGACCTCGATCATGAACTCAGCACGCGCGGCGTGGCTTCGGTGCTGGCCGATCATCCCAAGGCCAACGTGGTGCTGGTTCAACCGGATGGCTCGGTATCGGTCGGCGCGCCGGACATGAGTTTCCCCAACGGCACCGTGATCACGCCTGATGGCAAGACGTTGATCGTGGGCGAAACCTTGGGCGCGCGGCTGACAGCCTTCGCCATTGGTGAGGGCGGGGCGCTTTCGCGCCGCCGCGTCTGGGCCGATACAATGCCGCGGGTTCCCGATGGCATTGCGCTCGATGCGGAGGGCGCAATCTGGATCGCGAACCCGCTGGCACCGGAATGCGCGCGGATTGCCGAGGGCGGGGCGGTGCTGGAGGTGGTCTCGACCGGCGAGATGCCGTGTTATGCCTGCATGCTTGGCGGGCCCGAGGGGCGGCACTTGTTCATGCTGTGCGCGCCGAGCAGCGATGCGGGCGTGGCTTCGAGCGCGGCCAAGGGCGTGGTGCTGGTGGCCGAGGTTGATTCGCCCCGCGCCGGGCGACCTTAACCCCGCGTCAATTCGCGCACAAAGTCGATCAGGCCGGTCTGGCGGGTGCGGCGCATACGTTCGGCGGCGAGGATTTCGCGCACTTTCTGGAAGCAGACTTCGACATCGTCGTTGATCACGACATAGTCGTAGCCGTCCCAGTGGCTGATTTCAGCCTGCGCGCGGGCCATGCGCGCGGCGATGACTTCGGGGCTGTCGGTGCCGCGCCCAACGAGGCGGCGGCTCAGTTCCTCAAGGCTCGGCGGGAGGATGAAGACGCGCACGACGTCGGCTTGCGCCTTCTGATAGAGCTGCTGCG
>CANFIV010000182.1 GCA_947446935.1 Sphingomonadaceae bacterium
CCATCTGGCGCTTCACGCGGCCACGGATCTTGCGCTCGACCTGCAGCACGCCGAGCTCGCCCTCCATGAACGAGAGGACCATTTCGAGCCGCTTCATCGGATCGTCTTCGCTGAGCAAAGCCTGCTTTTCGGCAACGCGCGCAGCCAGATTGGCCGCGACGGCATCGGCCAGCTTTCCGGCATCCTCGATATCGCCCAGCTGCGCGCCGGCGTCCTGCGGCAGCTTCTTCGAAAGCTTGGCATATTCGCCGAACTGCTCGACCACCGAGCGCATCATGCCCTCGATTTCGGTGCCCGCCGCCACGACCGGCTCGGTCACCTTGACTTCGGCCAGAACCATCTCGCCGTCGTTGGTAGTCTCGCTGGTAAGCGCCGTAAGTTCGGCACGGCGGTGGCCTTCGACCAGCACGCGCACCGTGCCATCCGGCAGCTTCAGCAGCTGCAGAACCGAGGCGATCACGCCGGTATCATAAAGGTCGTCGCGGTCCGGATCGTCGCAGCCGGGATCGAGCTGGGCGAGGAGAAAAATCTCCTTGTTGCCGGCCATCGCGGCCTCAAGCGCCGCGACCGACTTCTCGCGGCCAACGAACAGCGGCACGACCATGCCGGGAAACACGACAATGTCGCGCAAGGGAAGCAAGGGATAGTGTGTCATGAGCTTGTCAGTTCCATTCGCCCCGCCGCTGGGAGAGAGGACGGCGGGTTCTCTTGAATGTGAATATGGGAGCCCGTTCCCCTGCCCGCAATGGCCCGTTGTACCGGGATTGTGGATGACGAAACTGTAATGTCGACTAGCACCCAGCCCTTATCTTCCCTCAGGGGATCGGCTGGACCACCGGTTGCGAGATGAAGACCGGCGCGGGCGGCGGTGGAGGAGGCGCCGGGGGCGCCGGTGGCGATTCCACGACGGGAGCAGGTGCCGCGACATGCTCGGGCACGGAGTCCATTTCCATCACCTTCTTCTCGGCGGCCGACACCGCGTCAGCCGCTGCGCCCACTGGCCGCGCGAAGGGACCATAGCGCACCTGGCCGTGAACCAGCGGCCCGCGCCCATGCAGCGCCTCGATCTGGTCGATCCGCGATTGCAGGTAGACCCGGCGATAGGTCGCATAGGGATCGTCCGCATTGCGCAGGCGCTTGAAGTCTTCGTCCGCCTCATTGCGATAGTCGAGCGCGTCGATCGTGTTGATCGGAATGGCATAATACGGCTTGTTGAACGGCGTACCCACGCCGAGCGGCAGGACCAGCCGGTCCGCGATCAGGCCGAACAGGTCGCGCACCGTCGTCGGCCCCACCAGCGGCAGGAACAGGTAAGGCCCCGGCCCCACACCGTAGTAGCCCAGCACATTGGCGAGCCCGTTCTGGCGGTAGGGTAAATTGAACGGCTTGCTGCGCGCCACATCGATCGTGCCGCCAAGGCCGATGGTCGAATTGATCCCGAACCGGCCTACGGTCTCGAACGCCTTGCCGGGCTTGATCTCCAGCAGGTACGCAATCGCCACCACCGGCTCGCGCACGTTGCGGATGAAATTGCGCAGCCCCATGCGCAGCGGGCGCGGCACGCCCTTTTCATACCCCGCCGCCACCGGGCCAACGAGCTTGTCGTCCACGGTCTGCAGCACTTCGTAGCTCTTCTCGTTCGCGCGCGCGAGCGGATCGCCCGGCGGAGCCTTGAGCGAACCGGACACGACGATCTCGCCTGCCAGCGGCGGCAGCGCGTTTGGCGTAGCTGCCGGTGCGGGAACCGCAGATTGGGCCGCAGGCTGGGGCGGCGCGACATCGGTGGGCTGCGCGCTGGCAAGTGTGGCGGCAGCAAGGACGGCAAATGCGCTCAGAAAGAAAATACCTCGAATGGTGGGCGCGCCTGAACTGGCCGCCCATTCAAAATTTGTGACAGTTTGATATAGCCGTCAACCGGCTGCCGCGCAAAGCGCGGTCAAAGCGAAGGCTCAGAACGGCAGCTTGAAGCCCGGCGGAATCCCCGCCGCCATCTGCACTTTCTGCATCTCCTCGCCGGCAGCGGCATCGGCGCGGGTGCGGCAATCGTTGAACGCGGCGGCGACGAGGTCTTCGAGAATGCCCTTTTCGGCCTTGTCCATCAGGCTGTCGTCGATGGAAACGCCGATCACGCGGCCCTTGGCCGTCGCCTTGATTTTCACGAGGCCGCCACCGGCAACGCCTTCGACCTCGATCTGGTCGAGACGGCCTTGCGCGTCCTCCATCTGCTTCTGGATCGTCTGGGCCGCAGCCTGTGCGGCCTGAATCATCTCTTCCATCGACTTCATGCGCGTCTGCTCCAGGATTTCTGTGACTGGCCCGATTTCTGGCCCGATATAGGATCTTCGTCGATGATTTCAGCCCCCGGGAAGGCGGCAAATGCAGCGCGCACCAACGGATCCTCAAGAAGGGCCGCATCCTCGCTCGCCCGGGCGGCGGCGCGTGCTTCCTCAAGGCTGGGCATGGCATCCGCACTTTCGGCGATGCGCTCGACCATCCAGGATGCGCCGGTTGCGGTCTCCAGTCCCTTGCGCATATCCCCGGTGGGGTCGCCCGTGATCCCCGGCACCAGCACATAGCGCAAATGCCCGGCGGCCAGCGAAACCACCCGCACGGAAAGCCGCATCGAAGACCCGATGAGGGGCGAGAACTGCTCGACCTCGCCAACCAGGCGCTCCCACTCCGCTGCAATCGCTGCGGGAGAAGCTGGCACAACCGCAGCCGATCCGCCCGCCGCATCAGCTCCCGTGGCCGCAGGCGCTGTCGGAGGATTGGCCGCAAAGGCTTCCAGCTGCTTGATCAGCCCGCCCGGATCGGGAAGATCGGCGGCATGCATCACCCGCAGCAGCGCCATCTGCGCCGCCACCAGTGGATCGGGCGCACCGCGCACTTCGTCATAGCCCTTGAGCAGCAACTGCCAAAGCCGGTGCAACTGCCCCGCGCTCAGCCGCTTGGCCCAGCCTTCCAGCGCCTCGCGCTCCTCGCTCGAGCGCGCATCCGCCGCGCCGGCGATCTGCGCCACAGTAACCTTGTGCACCAGATCGAGCTGCGCGCGCATCATCGCGGCGGGCTCGATGCCCAGCGCATATTGCCCGGCGACTTCCTCCAGCACGCCGTCGCCCTTGCCGCCGATCACAGCAAGGAACAGGCGGCGCTGCATGGTCTTGTCGGCCAGCCCCAGCATCTCGCGGACTTGCGCAGCGGTAACGTCTCCGCCTCCCGCCATATCGGCATGGCTGATCGCCTGATCGAGGATCGAAAGCCCGTCGCGCACCGAACCTTCAGCCGCCGCCGCGATCATCGCCAGCGCCTCGTCCTCGGCCGCCACTGCTTCGGCCTTACAGATCTCGCCGAAATGCGCCGCCAGCACCGGGGCCTGAATGCGGCGCAAATCAAAGCGCTGGCAGCGTGAAAGCACTGTCACCGGCAGCTTGTCGACTTCAGTCGTCGCAAACAGAAACTTCACATGCGGCGGCGGCTCTTCCAGCGTTTTCAGCAGCGCGTTGAAGGCGTTGCGGCTGAGCATGTGAACTTCGTCGATGATGTAGATCTTGTAGCGCGCCGAAACCGCCGCATAGCGCACCGCCTCGATGATCTCGCGCACGTCGTCGACGCCGGTATGGCTCGCCGCGTCCATCTCGATCACATCGATGTGCCGCCCCTCGGCAATCGCGACGCAGGGCTCGCACACCCCGCACGGATCGATCGTAGGCCCGCCCTGCCCGTCGGTGCCAATGCAGTTAAGCGCCTTGGCGATGAGCCGCGCGGTCGATGTCTTGCCCACCCCGCGCACGCCGGTCATCAGGAAGGCATGCGCCAGCCGGTCGCGCTTGATCGCATTGCCCAGCGTCTGGACCATCGCGTCCTGCCCGATGAGTTGGGCAAAGGTCTGCGGCCGGTATTTGCGCGCCAGTACGCGGTAGGGCTGCGCTTTCAAGGTAGGAGCAGAAGCAGGCGCGGGCGCTGGCGGCGCGGCGCGCTCCTCGTGCACCACCTCTGCCGCCGGCGCAGGCGCGGGATCGCCAAACATCGAGGCCTGCCCCGCCGCTTCCAGTTCGGCAGCGCTCGGCCCTCCCAGCTCGGGCGTGTCCTCGGGCTCGTCCTCGATGGGGGCGCCAAACATGTCGGTGGAATCGACCATGCGCCCTAACTAGGCGCTGGTTGGGCGCTTGTCGAATGCCCGAACGGCGCTTCGCCGGGGATTGACAGATCAGTTGCAAAGAGCAACTCTATCCGCATGAGCGCAATTCAGCCCGGTCGCATGACCGCCGCCCACAGCGGCCCGCTTGTCGTCTTTGTGATCGGCATGCGGGTCAATCATTTCCACAAAGTGGGAAAATGGCTTCCCGTGGCCCGCGCCATGGGCCCGATGATCGAGGAACTCTATCAGGATAAGACCAGCGGCTTCCTCGGCACCGAAATCATGTTGCGCAGCCTGCGCACAATCGTGCTGCTGCAATACTGGCGCGATTTCGACAGCCTTGAGGCCTATGCCCGCGCCCGCGAGCGTAAGCACTGGCCCGCATGGACCGCTTTCAACAAGGCGATCGGCAACGACGGCACCGTCGGCATTTTCCATGAAACCTATGTCGTGCCCGAACATGGCAGCGAGACGATCTACGCGAACATGGTGCCC
>CANFIV010000183.1 GCA_947446935.1 Sphingomonadaceae bacterium
AAGAGCATGGGCTCGGTTCCGGTCGTCACCAATATCGCGTCCAACGCGACTGTGCCCACCTCGGGCATCTATGACATGTCGTCACTCGGATCGATGGTCGGCACCCCGGGAGTTACCGGACTGACCACCACCAACACCAGCTGGAACGGCTGTGTAGAGGAACGCGCGACGGTGCAGAACCTTGCGATGTCTCCTGTGCCGAGTGGCGCGACCGATTTTGACCTGGATTCCGCGCCGACGAGCGAGGCAACGAAGTGGAAGATGTATCTCTACGACCTCGAATGGTATCGCGGCAGCACGATTACATCGTCGCGTACGGTTACGAGCCTTCAGAGCGATACGTACCGCCATGTCACGTATTGCCCGCCGCCTGCCAAGTTGTTCACCGTTGTCGATACGACAGCGCCAACCGTCGTGCCCACTTGGCTCGATACCTATGTGAACACCTTGGTGGCACTGGGAGGCACCTATCACGACCTTGGCATGATCTGGGGCGGTCGTCTCGCCAGTCCGACCGGAATCTTCCAGACCAACGTGAACGAGGATTCCAGCAAATATCCGTCGGTCAGCCGGCATATCATCTTCATGACTGACGGTGATATGTCTCCCAACAACGATGTCTACAACGCCTATGGCACTGAACTCTATGACTCGCGGGTCTCCCCGTCAGGCACGTCCGACGCAACGCTGACGAACTACCATAACAACCGCTTCCTCGCAGCGTGCACGCTCGCCAAGAACCTCGGCTACACGATCTGGGTGATCGGATTCGGTACGGCGCTGAACACCCAGTTGACGACTTGTGCGACGGCCGGCCGCGCCTACTACGCGAGCAATACCACGGCGCTTAACAACACGTTCAAGTTCATCGCCGGCCAGGTTGCCGACCTCCGGATCAACAAGTGATGGCCGGCCGCAACCTGCCCGGCTTGGCCCGATCGCTTCCGAAGGGCCTGCGGCGCGATCAGCGCGGCGCGGCCGCAGTCGAGTTCGCGATGACCGCGCCGATCCTGTTCCTGATGATCGCGGGAACACTCGACATGGCGCAAGGCTACTATGTGAACACCGTGCTGCAGGGCGCGGTGAACGCGGCTGCGCGCAAATCCTCGCTCCAGAGCGGCCAGACCAGCTCATCGACGCTCGATTCGCTTGTCAGCGACATGATCAAGAATGTGATGCCGAAGGCGACAGTGACCTTCGTCCGCAAGAACTATGCGGAATTCACTTCGGTTGGCATGCCGGAAGATTTTACGGATACGAACAAGAACGGCAAATACGATTCCAACGAATGTTTCGTCGACATGAACGGCAACTCGGTCTGGGACGCCGATATGGGCAAGACCGGTCTGGGCGGCGCGAACGATGTTGTCGTCTACACGGTCACGGTCAATTACAATCGCCTGTTCGGGTTGGGAAGCTATCTCGGCTTGCCGCTAAGCCAGACTGTCCATGCCACCACGATCTTGAAAAACCAGCCGTTCGCGACCCAGTCCACCCGCACCGGGACATCAGTATGCCCATGATTTCCTCGCATCGTTCGGCGCACGCCCATTCAAGGAGCAGGCTGCTGCGTATGCTTTCCAGGCTGCGCCGCGATACCTCTGCCACCAGCGTGGTCGAGCTTGGTCTGGCAACGCCGCTGCTGATGGGCATGGCGCTTAGCGGAACCGAGGTTGTCGCGCTGGCGATTGTGCATGTGAAGCTGAACCAGCTGGCCATCACCGTCGCCGACAACGCGAGCCGCGCCAAACAGAGCCAGGTCAATGGCGCGCCGCAATTCCGCGAATACGATGTCAACCAAGTGTTCCGCGCTGCCGCTTTGCAGGCCGAAGAACTGGCCATTCCGACGAACGGCCGCATTATCCTCTCAAGTCTCGAGATGAACTCATCGGGCGGGCAATGGATTCACTGGCAGCGCTGCTGGGGCAACACGACCTATGCCTCGCGCTACGGCGTGCAGGGCACCGGTGCCACCGGCACAGCATTCAAGGGGATGGGCTTTACCTCGCCCAAGATGGTGGCCGATGCCGGCACATCGATCATGTTCGTTGAAGTGGCCTACCAGTACAAGCCGTTCTTCCTGGGCAGCATTCTGTCACCCAAACTGATCCGCAAGGAAGCTGCGCTCTATGTGCGCGATGACCGCGATCTGACCCAGATCTACAATCCTTCGCCGACGTCAACTGTCGCCAGTTGCTGACGCGGCAGGGCCGGGCATCATTCGGCTGACAATCCAGGCGATCGATCCGAACCACAACGCGCCCAGTGCAATGGCCACTGTTATGGCGCGAAAATCTTCGCCTGACTGGAGCAGCGGCGCGTTGAGCACCGTGATGAACAACATCGTACTTTGGTTGCAGAGCAGGGCCGCCCGGCCCGCGATGACAAGGAACACCGCGCCGATCATCAGGCCAAGCGCCAGCAGGATGAGAGCAGGGCTTCCAGCAGCTGTTCCGGTTTGCAGCAAAAAGCTGAGACCTGCACCGGTCAGGGCACCGACCAGCGCGGCCGGAAGGGCCTTGAATGAAAGGGTGTGGAGCGCCGACCATACCCAGAGCAGAAGAAACCCGGCATAGAGCGGGACGATATGCAGCCACGCCCCCAGCGCGACGAACCCGGCAACCGCCACGACCACGCCGATCGTGACGATCAGGGCATGGCCCAGCGGCAAGGGGCTAGCCGCAGCGGCCCCGGCTTCGGAGGACATGGTAAGGATCTCCCGGATGGCCCGGTGCGGACTGTCCGCCCGGGCTTTGCGCAAGGCTCGGCGCGTCCCCAGGCAATGTCAACTGTGCGCTGGCGCGGTTTTGCTCGCTAGGCTCGGCAGTGCTAAGCCCTGCGGCATGATCGCCCGTCTCGACCCGTTTCACGCCATATCCATTTCCGCGCTTGCGCAGCGCCTTGCTGCCCAGGGCCGCTCGGTCATCCGCATGGAGTTCGGCCAGCCATCGACCGGCGCGCCGGCCGCGGCGCTTGCCGCCGCGCGCACCATGCTGGATGGCGAAGACTTGGGCTATTGGGAAAGCCCGGCGTTGCTGAAGCGGCTGGCGCGCTACATGGTCGAAACCACCGGAGTGGCGGTCGCGCCCGAGCAGATCGTGCTGACCTGCGGGGCCTCGCCCGCCCTGGTTATCGCCCTGTCACTCCGCTTTGGCCCGGGCGCGCGCGTGGCGCTCGCCCGGCCCGGCTACGTCGCCTATAGAAACACCTTGCGCGCGCTGTTCATCGAACCGGTGGAACTGCCATGCGGGCCCGACGTGGGCTACCAGATCACCGCAGCGGCGCTCGCCGCGCTCGATCCCGCGCCCGATGGCGTGATCATCGCCAGCCCCGCGAACCCGACCGGCACGGTTATCGCACCCGCTGAGATGGCGGCTATTGCCGAGGTGTGCCGGGCACGCGGCATCCACATCGTTTCGGATGAGATCTATCAGGGCATCACTTATGATGCCCCGGCTCTGTCGATGCTCGCGTTCGAATCCGATGCCTTGGTGGTGAACAGTTTCTCTAAATATTTCAGCATGCCGGGCTGGCGGCTGGGCTGGGTGGTTGTGCCCCCAGCGCTGATCGAAGCGGCGCGCGCGCGGATGGGCAACCTGTTCCTGACCCCGCCTTCGCTAAGCCAGCATGCCGGACTGGTCGCGCTCGATTGCCGCGATGAGCTTGATGGCCACATCCGGACCTATGCCCGCAATCGCGATCTGTTGCTGGCGGCCTTGCCCGGCATGGGGCTCGCGCGGATCGCACCGCCCGACGGGGCTTTCTATGTCTATGCCGATGTCGGGCACCTGACGGATGACAGCATGGCGTTTTGCACGCGGCTGCTGGAGGATACCGGGGTCGCCACAGCGCCGGGGATCGATTTCGATCCTGTCGATGGTCACCGCTTCATGCGTTTCAGCTTCGCGGTATCTACGCCGCTGGTGGAGGAAGCTATCACGCGCATGACGCCTTGGTTTCAGGCGCAGCCGGTGCGGTCAGGCGGCTGAAACAGAAAGGGCGGCCCGATCAGGCCGCCCTCACCTGTCTCTGTCCGCCGGATCAGAGCGCGATGGCAACCGAGGCCCGCGCCGAATAGCCGGTGCCGCCGTGCTCCATCTTTTCATAGCCGCCGCTGATCTTCCAGGTGTAGTCGAGACCGCCCTGAAGCAGGCTGACTTCACCCGTCCAAGCCGATGGCAGCTGCTGACCGGTCAGGCTGAAGGTATCGCCGCTCGCGAAAGTGGCAGTCGTCTGGCCGACCTCGCCTGAAATGCGGCTGCGCCGTCCGCCTTCCACTTCGATCGTGAACGGCCGGTTCTCATAGTCACCCGGCGCCACGCTCCAGCTGGCGACCAGCGTGGTCATGGCGTTGGCCACCGTGCTCGTGCGCTTTGCGAGCGAGAGCACGAATGGTGCATTGCCAACCTCGGTGTAAGCGTTTTCCTTGAGGTGGAAGTACTCGATCACGGCACGCGGCTTCAGCTTGAAGTGCTCGCCCGCCTGGAAGGCATAGGATACGCCGCCCGTACCGGAAATGGTCTGCCCCTTCCACTTGCCGGCCGCAGAGTAACCGAAGGTCTGGTTGTCGACACTGCCAGTGAAAGTGCGGGTCGAGGTGAACTTGGGCCTGC
>CANFIV010000184.1 GCA_947446935.1 Sphingomonadaceae bacterium
GGACCCGCAGGCGCTCAAGAACCTTCTCGGCCAGACTGCCAAGCTTGAATTCAAGCTGGTCGACGGTTCGGCGCTGGCTAGCGACATCGCGCGCGGCGTTGCGCCTCCGGGTAGCGAAATCGTGCCGTTCGCTGAAGGCAAGCAGGGGGCTCCGGCGGCCTCGATCGCGGTAAAGCGGCTCGGCGGCATTCGCGGTGACCAATTGACCAATGCGCAGCTGACCAACAACCAGCAGACCAACGAGCCCCAGGTGGCGATTACGTTCAACACCGAAGGCGGGGCCAAGTTCGCCAAGCTGACGACGCAGAACGTGAACAAGCCCTTCGCGATCATCCTTGATGGCAAAGTGCTTTCCGCGCCCAATATCAACGAACCGATCCTAGGCGGAAGCGCAGTGATTTCGGGCAGTTTTACCACCGAGAGCGCAAGCAACCTAGCCATCTCGCTGCGCTCGGGTGCGCTGCCGGTCGACCTCAAGGTCGTGGAAGAGCGCACTGTCGGGCCTGATCTCGGCGCGGATTCGATCCGCAAGGGCATGATCGCGATGGCGGTCGGCACGCTCGCGCTGATGACCTTCATCCTCGTCACCTACGGTCGCTTCGGGATCTATGCCTGCATTGCGCTGGTGTTCAACGTGATGATGATTCTGGGCGTGATGGCGCTGATTGGAACGACGCTGACTTTGCCAGGCATCGCCGGCTTCGTGCTGACAATCGGCGCGGCGGTCGATGCCAACGTGCTGATCAACGAGCGCATCCGCGAGGAGCGGCACCGGGGTCGGCGTGTGTTTCAGGCCATCGAAGTGGGCTACAAGGAAGCCAGCCGCGCAATCTTCGATGCCAACATCACCAACGTGATCGCGGCAATCTCGATGGCCGCGTTCGGCTCTGGCCCGGTGCGCGGCTTTGCCATTGTGCTGCTAATCGGCATCGCGACTTCGGTGTTCACAGCGGTGACAATGACCCGGATGTGGGTCTCCCAGTGGCTGCGGCGGGCGCGTCCCACCGAAATCGCGCTGTGAGGGGAATGGACCGATGAAACTTCTCAAGCTCGTTCCTGACAACACCAACATTAAGTTCCTGCGCCTGCGCGGACCGTTCTATGCGGTGAGCCTGCTGCTTATGGCGCTGAGCCTGACGCTGGTGTTCACCAAGGGGCTCAACCTCGGTGTCGATTTCGTCGGCGGCCAGATGATCCGCGTGACCTTCGTCAATGGCGGCGAGGCACCGGTCGCGGTGATGCGCGGGGAGATCGACAAGCTGGGCTATGGCGAGCCGATCATCCAGCGCTATGGCAAGCCCAACGAGATATCCATCCGCATGAAGCTGCCGGCAGGCGCGGACCACGATACTGCGCTCGCCGACAAGATGGCGCGCACGATCACCGCCGATATCAAGGCCAAGCACGCCGATGCGCGGATCGACGGTGTCGATTCGGTTTCGGGCAAGGTCTCGGGTGAGTTGTGGCACAGCGCCGTGCTCTCGCTTGGGCTCGCGGCACTGGCCGTCGCAGCGTATATCTGGCTGCGCTTCGAATGGCAGTTCGGTGTGGGGGCATTGCTCAGCCTCGTCCACGACGTGACGCTGACACTGGGTATGTTCGCGGTGACGCAGATCGAATTCGACCTGACGATCGTCGCGGCGTTGCTCACGCTGATTGGCTACTCGCTCAACGACACGATCGTTGTGTATGACCGTATCCGCGAAAACCTGAAGAAATACCGCAAGATGCCGATGCCCGAGCTGCTCGATCTTTCGGTCAACGAGACGCTGGCGCGCACGATCGCAACTTCGCTTTCGATGCTCATTACGCTGACCGCGCTGTTGCTGCTTGGCCCGGGAGTTATCTTTGGCTTCACAGCGGCAATCACGCTCGGCATTTTCGTCGGTACCTACAGCTCGATCTATATGGCTGCGCCGATCCTGATCTGGCTCAAGGTCAATCCGAAGAGTTTTGTGCCGACCGAGACGGCGATCGACAAGCAGGAACGGATGGCGCGAGAGGGGGTTTGATCCTTCGCCGGGCTCAGTGCCCGGAAGCCACACTTTCGTAGATCGCCGCAAGCGCGGCCGCGTTGGCGTCCCAGCTGAAACGCGCGGCGCAGGCTGCGACTTCTGCCTGTGGCGGAGGGTCGGTCAGCAATTCTATCATCGCCGCAGCAATTGCTTCGGGCGTGCGTGCGGCTAGGCGACCAGCGGCGGGCCGGTCCAGAACTTCGCGCGCGCCGCCGATATCGGGAACGATCAGCGGGGTGCCACAGGCGAGCGCCTCGATCCACGCATTGGCCAGCCCTTCGCGCTCGGATGGCAGCACCATCACATCAGCCGCACTGAGCAGTAAGGGCAGCGTTTGGTGGCTGATGGTGCCCAGGAAATGCACTCGACTGGAAATGCCGAGGCTGGCGGCGAGCGCGCGAAGCGCGGCCTCGTCGGGGCCGGTGCCGGCTAGCGCGAGCTGGATGTCGCTTGGCAGGCTGGTTAGCGCGCGGATCGCCAGCGCTTGCCCCTTGATCGGCAGCAGTGCGCCAACGCTGACCGCGAGGCGATCGGATGAGCGCAGAGTGAGGCCGGGCAGATCGCCGAGGCGCTGGCGTGCCTCGCAGCGTGGGATAGGCTTGAAGCGCGCGTGATCGAGACCGGTGTAGTGCACCGTGATGCCCCCTTTGGGGGCGAGCCCAAGTGCGGTCATGTCACCCGCCAATGCACCTGAAACCGCAAGGACTGCGGCGGCCGACGCAGCGGCGCTGCACATTTGCGCCAGTGCGGCGGGCCGATCTCCCCAAAAGTGGATGTCTGACCCGCGCGCCTTTATCGCACATGGCAGGCCGAGAGCCCCTGCCACGCGCATGGCGGCGGGGCCATCGGGATAGAAGAATTGCGCGTCGACCAGATCGAACGGTGCCTGGGCATGGAGCGCTCGGGCGAGAGGCAGCACCGCGCGGGCAATCAGCCAGGGATTGAAGCGCCCTGAAAGGCCCGGCACGAGCAGGAAGCGCGGGTGGTGGACGGCCACCGGTCCGCCGCTATCCAGCGCCGGGATCGCGGCAAGCTGGGCATAGCGGCCCATCGATCTAAACGGAAATGGCGGGAGGCCGATCGGGTTGATCACCGTGACCTCCCAATCGCCGCGCGCGGCCAGCGTTTCCATCTGGCGCGCTACGAAGCGACCGAACCCGGGACGGGTTGGTGCGGGATAGAGCGTCGAGATCGACAGCAGGCGGCGTTTCAAGCGCAGATCGCAGCCCGAAACTAGAGCGAGCGCACGAGCAGTTCGGCCACGCCGATCCATGCCGGATGGTCGATCACCACCTGGCGTTGGCCGATGCCCGGGGGCAGGAGAGCGACCCGGTCGCCATCGCGGTCGATCATCCGTCCGAAAGCGAAGCGACCGCCGGGGCGAGGGGCAAGAACATCGCGGTTGAGTGCGCGGCCAAATTCCTCGGTCGCCACCTGCCGGAGCCAGACTTGATCACCGCTGCGGTACTCGCCCGCGCCGACTTCGACCGTCATCACCACAAGCTGCGCTGCGCCTGAGCC
Organism: Sphingomonadaceae bacterium; assembly: GCA_947446935.1. Taxonomy (GTDB): domain Bacteria; phylum Pseudomonadota; class Alphaproteobacteria; order Sphingomonadales; family Sphingomonadaceae; genus Novosphingobium. The sequence goes on from CANFIV010000184.1 coordinate 3,537, forward strand.
AACCGGGAACACTGCGCTCATCGGCTTGGCCAGCGCCTCCGCGCCATGCGTGCCGAGGCGGGCGATAATCTGGGGCTCTGCAGCTTCGTCGGCCTTGACCAGAAGCTGGGGATCAATCTCAAGCGCTGCACCGATCCGGTTCATCCACACCAGCGAGAGCGAGCGCATGCCTGTCTCGAGCCGGCCGATCGTTTGTGCGGTAGTGGGGGGCGAGCAGCGCGCAGCCACATCGGCAAGCGTGAGCCCCTTTTGGCGGCGAATATCGCGAATGCGGTTGATCATGACGCGCGCACTCTTGGGAGGGCTTCGGCAGGGCTCAATAACGACATACAGTTTTTGTGCTTTCCTACAAGCGTGCCTCTCCGGCAAGAACAGAATTGTTCTTATATTGTTGTGGTCAGGAGGGGATATGGCTCAGTTTCTGGTCAATCGTGAGCTTACAGAGGAGGGCCCGCGGCGGCAGGACGGGGTTCGGCCCGGCGGAGGACGCGGCGCAGTGCGCAGTGTGAGGGTGAATCTCGCCGAGTCGCCGCTGACCTGGTTGCACGCGCGAGGGCACCTCAATGACCGGCAGTTTGCAGCAGGCGAGCGGCTTCGGGCAGACTGGGAGCGCGCCGAATTGGCACCTTTGGTTACCATGCGCTGGGACCCTGTACCCATTGCCGGCGGCGAACCGGGACTGACGGCGGGTGAGCGCCAACTCGCAGCGCGACGCCGGTTTGATGGCGCAGTGGCGGCGGCGGGGCCGGGGCTTTCCGATATCCTGTGGCGCGTTGTTTGCGCGGGAGAGGGCGTGCCAGCAGCGGAAAAGGCGCTGGCTTGGCCCGCGCGCAGCGGCAAGCTGGTGCTCGAACTGGCGCTTGACCGGGTGGCGGCGTTCTATGGCCTGAGCTAGTATAGGAGCGGGGCGCGAAAGGCATATTGCCCGCCGCTGCCGATCATGCGACGTCCTGTTTTTGCATAAGAAACAGACGGAGCGCGCACAGTGGAACGACGGGAATTTCTGGCGGGAGCCGGGGCAGCAGCAGCTGCGTGGGGTCTGACCTGGCCGGCATCTGCGCTGGCCGCCGGAA
>CANFIV010000185.1 GCA_947446935.1 Sphingomonadaceae bacterium
CGCGGGTAGCACCCGCCGCGGCATAGAAAGCATCGGAGGTGATGCGGCCCTGGCCGTCAAAATCTGCGAACACGCTTAGCGAAAGTGCGATCTTGTCGCCTTCGTCGTGGCTGAAATCCGCGATCGTGTCTGTGTTGCCGGAACGGAGCAATGGTGTTGAAAATACGAACTTGTCTGCGCCGTGCCCGCCTATCAGCGTATCGTCGCCGTTGCCGCCATCCAGCGTGTCATTGCCGCCGAATCCCCTGAGAACATTGTTTTGGTCGTTGCCCTTGATCGAGTTGGCAAGCGAGTTACCGGTTCCGTCAGCGGAAGAATTCCCCACGAGCATCAGGTTCTCGACATTGCCACTCAGCTTGAAATCGACCGATGAACGGACCTCGTCCTTACCCGATCCGGGCGTTTCAAAAATCCGATCGCCGATGGTGTCGACAAAATAGAGGTCATCGCCTGCGCCGCCGGCCATGCGATCAGCACCGAGCCCACCATCAAGGGTATCGTTGCCTGGGCCGCCCTGCAGCACATCCCGCCCGTTGCCCCCTGAGAGGACATCGTTGCCTGCTCCACCGGAAAGGTAGTCGTTCCCGCTACCTCCACTCAACGTGTCGTTTCCAACCATGCCAAGCAGATTGTCATTCCCGGTGCTCCCGATCATGACGTTTGCGAGAGCGTTGCCGATGCCGACATGACGCCCCGATCCGGTGAACGTCAAATTCTCAACATTACCGCTCAGCCTCGTCAGGTGCAGCGAAGAAAGCACCGTGTCTGTTCCGGCACTGCCAAGCTCGAACACCCGATCTGCAACGTTGTCGATCACATATTGGTCGTCGCCGGTCCCGCCATACATCTTATCGGCACCGGGGCCTCCATCGAGCAGATCGTTCCCGGCGAGCCCCTGGATGATGTCGCGTCCACGCAGGCCGTATATGGCATCGCCCTCGCCGGTGCCCGTCAGGGTTTCGTCCGCGCTGGTGCCATTGATGGTATTGAACGTCTGGGACAAACCGCAATCCTTCGCGCGTTGGGCTCGTCCAATACGTCAGCACGGTGTCGCAGTAGCGGCATGTCGCCGCAACCAATGCGAAGGACCAAGGGCGAGGACCAACAGAGTATATTCCGTGATCTCCTGCCCAGAATTTGTTGCAACAGGACTACAGCCCGCTTCCGTCCTGCCCTGCTCCGATCTGGGTTCGTGCCGAAAAAGGACGCAGCGGCTAAAGCACCAGATCGCCAACAACCAGCGCTGGCGCGCCATTGCAGCGGATCCAGAAATCCGCAGCGCCATCGCCGTTTGTATCGCCTTGCAGCAGAGTCAGACCTGAAACCGCAGCCAGTCGCAGTTGGCCCGCGATATGGCCAAAGGGATCGCTTCCGATAAAGGCGAAGGCATCATCCGATGCGCCGTTTGCTGTATTCGCATCTACTGCGGAAAGATCGATCCGATCGCTCTCGCCATGGTTGAAATCGACGATCACGTCGCAGCTTGTGCTCGTCAGGCCGCCGAAATCGCCGTTGGCAAACGTGAACCTGTCCGCGCCCGTTCCGCCAGTGAGCAGATCACGGGCGGCACCCCCGATGAGTGTGTCATTGCCCGCACCGCCAAACAGCTGGTCGACATTATCCCCACCGGAGAGGACATTGGCGGACACATTGCCGCGCAACACGTTGGCAAGGCTGTTGCCGGTGCCGTCGATCGCGGCAGTGCCGGCCAGCGTCAGATTCTCGACATTGACAGGCAGGGTGAAGGTAACGCTGGACTGAACGAGATCTCGGCCCGCACCGCTGTCCTCGATCACCGTATCGCCGGAATTGTCGACCCGGTAGGTGTCATTGCCGAGCCCGCCAGACATTGCGTCGGCACCCTTGCCGCCGTCGAGCACATTGGCGGCCTTGCTGCCGGTCAAGGTATCGTTGAAGGCCGATCCGATAAGGTTTTCGATCGAACTTAGCGTGTCCTGCCCCGCATTCAGCGTGTCCTGCGCAGTGGTGACCGAAAGGTTGACAGTGACCGCGGCCTTGGCGGTAGCGTAGCTCGCCGTATCGATCCCGCCGCTACCGACAATCTTGTCGTTGCCAAGACCGCCGCTGAAGGTATCGGGCCCCAAGCCGCCAGTCAGCGTGTCGTTAAACGCACTGCCGATCACGGATTCGATCGAAAACAGCGTGTCCGCGCCGATCTGGGCCGCATCCCCGGCGGCGGTGCCTGCTGCGGTTCCTGCCGCAAGGTTGACCGTGACCGCAGCCTTGGCGGCAAGGTAGCTCACGACATCGGTGCCATCACCGCCATCGAAAGTATCGTTTCCGGAGTCGGTTCCGCCGGCAAAAGTGTCGTTGCCTGTATCGCCATTTTCATGGTCGGCTCCTGCGCCACCATCGATCAGGTCGTTGCCGGCGCCGCCGCTGATCGCATCGTTGCCGCCATTCCCGTGGATCTGGTTGGTCACGTCGTTGCCGACAATGGTATCGTCGCCGCTCCCGCCGTTCACATTTTCGATCGTGCAGTTGAACGCGATACCAATATTGGCGTCGAGCGTGGTGGTATCATAGGCAAGCAGGGAATATGTGCCTGGGACAAGGGTGATCGTGCAGCCGTTGGTGAAGGTGCTCACGTCAAATGTGTCGGTCCCACCCGCATCCCAGATCGTCTGGTATACCGGCTGAACGGGCGTGAAGCCGTATGTATCGTTGCCGGTATGGAACGCCATGTTCGCACCGTAGAGGTTCTGCACCGCCTCAATGTCATAAACGCCCGGCGTCAGGATGATGTACTGCGCTTCTGTGGCACCCGGCTTGAAATAGAAATCCCCCTGAGGTGAGGTGTAGGACATGATCGTGTAGCGCATATCATCATAGCCGGCGGGTATGATGTTGCCCTCGAAAGGGTGATCGAGGCCCAGCGCGTGACCGATCTCATGCATCATGGCGACAAAATCATAGGTATAGGGCTGGAATGTGCCACCCTTGATGCCGGGCTCGATCCAGACATCGCCTTGCGACGGGTCGCTGCCATCACTGTAAATCTTGGTATAGCCCCAGAAGTCGATCGAGACAGCAGACGAGAAGGCGATACGGATATCGCCGACCACGCCCGCTGCGGTCTCGGTTACCTTGGTGAAGCTCAGATTGGCGACATCGGCCCAGCGCTGGAACGCCTGATCAATCCCTGCCACTTGCGCGGTCGTGACCCCGAAATGCTGCGCGGCAATCGGCTCCGAGCCATAGTCGGTTGTGAACTTGGAAGCCACGCCGTTCAGGAACGGAAAGCTGTAACTGATCGTGGTCTTTCCGCCGGAAACGGTCGACCATTTGGTTCGGAAATAGTCTTGGGGCGAATAGAGCGAATCGACGAAAGCATCTCCGGTGAGATCGAACCTCGTTTGCGGTGCGATGTCGGTGTACAAGGTCATGTTACCCTCCCCTGCCGGTTCGATCTTGGTGGACCCGATGCCAATCTCGCGGGCCAGTCCTTAGGGAATCGTTTCCTTATCGGCTAACAGCATAAAACTTTTGGCCCGATCAGGGGTCAGTGAAAATCGCCTAGCGCCTCAGCCGCAGCCTGTCCGCTCGCCCAGGCCCATTGGAAATTGTATCCACCGAGCCAGCCCGTCACGTCGACCGCCTCGCCGATGGCAAAGAGCCCGGGCACAGCGTTCGCGCCCATGGTGCGCGAGGAAAGCCCGGCCGTGCTGATCCCGCCCGCTGTCACTTCGGCCTTCGCGAAGCCCTCGCTGCCGGTGGGCGTAAACTGCCATGCGCCAAGGCGCCCTTCTGCCTCCCGCAGCGCGCGATCAGGCGTATTGCCAAGTTCCGCACCCAGCGCGAGTTGCTCGCCCAGTCGCCCAGCCAGCCTGTCCGGCAGAAGCGCGCCCAGCACGCGCGCCAGATGCGCCCGTGGCCGCTCCCGTTTGGCCTCGGCGAGCCATCCGGGTGCGTGGTCCGGCAGAAAGTCGATGGAAATGCTCTCCCCAGGCCGCCAGTAGGATGAAACTTGCAGGATCGACGGGCCCGACAGCCCGCGATGAGTGAACAGCGCAGCCTCGCGAAATCTTGCCTTGCCTGCCCGGGCCTCGACTTCCGCCGAAACCCCAGAGAGCTCGCGAAACAGCGCATCCTCGCCAGAAAGCGTCAGCGGCACCAGCGCCGGGCGCGGCTGCACCACCTTCAGGCCAAAACGCCGCGCAAGATCATAGGCAAAGCCGCTTGCGCCCATCTTGGGGATCGAGGGCCCGCCAGTCGCAATCACCAGAGCCCTTGAGACCAACGTGGCGGTGCCAAACGTCACCCGGAACAACCCGTCCCCATGCTCGACAGCACTGATCGGCTGTCCGCACCGCAGATCAACCTCGCCAGCAGCGCATTCCGCCAGCAGCATCGCAACAATTTCGCGCGCAGAGCCATTACAGAACAATTGCCCCAGCGTTTTCTCGTGCCAGGTGATGCCATGCCGCTCGACCAGCGCGATAAAGTCTGCCGCCGTGTAGCGGCTCAGCGCAGATCGCGCGAAATGCGGATTTTCCGAAAGATACCGGTCCGGCGCGGTGTGCAGATTGGTGAAATTGCAACGCCCGCCGCCCGAAATCAGGATCTTCTTGCCC